>NZ_JBHXTQ010000013.1:0-28945 GCF_042677305.1 Kitasatospora sp. NPDC127121
GCCCTCGCCCAGCACGGGCGAGGGGCCGACGGCGGCTCAGCGGGAGCGGAAGAAGCGGTCCACCGTGCGGCGGCCGGCGGCGACGGCGTGCACCGGTTCGCCGACCACCCGGCCGGCCTCGGCTTCGGCGCGGATGGCGTCGGCGCGTTCGGTGCGGCCCTCGGTCGCGTCCCACCGCTCGGCCTGGGCCCGCTCGACGCGGGGGAGGAGGCGGTGGCCCAGCGTCCATGTGATCAGGAAGAGCAGGGTCAACCCCAGGGCCAGCATGAAGGGTTCGGGCTCAAGCGGTCCGAGTTCGATGTTCATGCAAACCTCCCTTTACGGCTGACGGTAAGTCAACCGAGAGGCTTCCCAAGGGTGATGGGGGTCGAACTTTACCTGGACATGACCTGCGTCACTGTCCCGTGACGGACTGTCCGCCGACGCCGGGCCCGGACCGTGCCGGGCCCGGACCGTGGCGCCGGGCCTCAGGTCACCTCGCCCCGGCGGGAGAACCGCTCCGCCCGCCACTCCCCGCCGGCCAGCACCTCGGCCAGCTCCCGGGCCGCGTCCCAGACGTCGGTGTACGAGAGGTACAGCGGGGTGAAGCCGAACCGCATGAGGTCGGGCGCACGGAAGTCACCGATCACGCCGCGCGCGATCAGCGCCTGCACCACCGGGTAGCCGTCGGCGTGCCGCAGCGCGACCTGGCTGCCCCGCCGGGCGTGCTCGCGCGGGGTCACCACCTCGATCCCGTCCAGACCCTCGACCAGTCCGATGAACAGGTCGGTCAGGGCCAGGCTCTTCGCCCGGACGGCGGCCGGGTCGGCGCGCTCCCAGACGTCCAGGCTCGCGCCCAGTGCGGCCTGTCCGAGCAGTGACGGCGAACTGGTCAGGAAGCGTCCGATGCCCGGCTTGGGGTCGTACCCGGGCTCGAAGGCGAACGGGCGGGCGTGCCCGAACCAGCCGCTCAGCGGCTGCCGCGGGCCGGCCGCCAGGTGCCGCTCGGCGGCGTACAGGAAGGCCGGCGAACCGGGGCCGCCGTTCAGGTACTTGTAGGTGCAGCCGACCGCGAAGTCCGCGCCCGCAGCGCCGAGTTCGACCGGCAGCGCGCCCACCGAGTGGCAGACGTCCCAGATCATCAGCGCGCCCGCGGCCTGCACCCGGGCGGTGATCCCGGGCAGGTCCAGCAGCTCGCCGGTGCGGTAGTCCACGTGCGAGAGGACGACCGCGGCGACGTCGCCGTCCAGGTGCCGGTCCAGCTCCTCCGGCCGGACCAGCACGCTGCGCGCGCCCTCGACCAGGCCGGTGGCGCCCTCGGCGATGTACAGGTCGGTCGGGAACGCCTCGCCGTCGCCCAGCACCGTGCGCCGCCCGGGGCGCAGCCGCAGCGCGGCGACGAGCACCTTGAACAGGTTCACCGAGGTGGTGTCGCAGACCACCACCTCCTCCGGGCCGGCCCCGACCAGCGGGGCGATCCGCCGCCCCAGCCGGTAGGGCTGCTCGAACCAGCCGGCGTCGTTCCAGCTGCGGATCAGCTCCCGGCCCCACTCCTCCTCGACCACCTGCCGCACCCGCTCCGCGGTGCGCACCGGCAGCGCGCCGAGCGAGTTCCCGTCCAGGTAGACCACCCCGTCCGGCAGGGCGAACTCCTTGCGGAACGCCGCCAGCGGGTCGACGGCGTCCAGCGCCGCGCACTCCTCGCGCGTGACCATGCCCATCCCCTCGTTCACAGCTCGTCCCGGATCGTCCACAGCTCCGGGAAGACGTCCTGCTCGGCGGACCTGCGCAGCCAGCTCAGCCCGCTGGAGCCGCCCGAGCCGGGCTTGCCGCCCATGGTCCGCTTGACCGCGGACAGGTGGCGCTGGCGCCAGCGGGTGACCCGCTCGGCGACGTCCAGCAGCGCCTCGGCGAGTGGCTGCAGGTCGGCGTGCTCCGGGTCGGTGTAGACCAGGCGCCAGGCCGCGGCGACCTCGTCGCTGGCGCGGTAGCGCTGCTCGGAGGGCTCCGGGCGCAGCGGCAGGCCGCGCCGGGCCAGCAGGGCCAGCGCGTCGTCGTACAGGCCGGGGGAGCGCAGCGCCTCGGTCAGCTCGGCCTGCGTCCGCGGCATCCCGTCGTACATCGCGAGCAGTGCGGCGTTCTTGTTGCCGAGCAGGAACTCCAGGTGCAGGAAGGCCGCGGACTGGAAGCCAGAGGCCTGGCCGAACTCCGCGCGGAAGCCGTTGAACTCCTGCGGCGTCATGGTGGCCAGCAGGTCCCAGGACTCCACCAGCACGTCCTGCGCGTGGGTGCCGCGCCGCAGCGCGGCCAGCGCGGCGGGCAGGTCGTCCTCGCGCAGCGCGCGCTGGGCGAGCGTCCACTCGTGCCGCAGCAGGTCGAACAGCAGCTCCATCACCTGCGTGGTGACGATGAACGACAGCTCGGCCGGCACCTTGCTGCGCGGGTGCTGCAGGCTGTGCAGCTCGTCCAGGCACACGTAGCGGGCGTACGGGGTGCCCCGATCCGGCTCCCCGCGCCGACCGAACGACAGGCTGGGTGTCTCCACCGTGTCGTGCCCCATCCCGATTCCTCCTGATCCACCCGGGCCCGTCGCCCGGACCGGCGACCAGACGGACGGCCTGGTTCCACCGGGGTGCCCATTGTGCGGCGGTGCGACCCCCCGGTTGAATGGTCGACGGACACCGCAACCGCGATCCGGGCTGTCGTTCGCGAGGCGTTCGGCCGATTCGCTTTACGATCGCGAAACCACCCATTCCAGTCACTCCGGGAGCCGCCATGGACGCCGTCGACCGCCGCCTGCTGGCCGAGTTGCAGACCGACGCCAGGCTCTCCTACAACGAACTCTCCCGCCGGGTGAGCCTGTCCGCACCCGCGGTGGCCGAACGGGTCCGCCGACTGGAGTCCGACGGCGTGATCACCGGGTACCACGCCCATGTGGACCTCAGCCGGGCCGGACTGCCGATCACCGCGCTGGTCCAGATCCAGTGCTACGGCCCGCGCTGCGTGCTGCGCGACCCCCAGGTGGCCGCCTGGCCGGAGGTGCTCCAGCTGCACCGGGTCACCGGCGGGGCCTGCTGCGCGCTGCTGGTCGCGGTGCCCACGATGGCCGATTTCGAGGCCCTGTGCGACCGGCTCGGCGGCTACGGCCAGCCGTCCAGCTCGATGATCCTCTCCAGCCCGGTGCCCTGGCGGCCGGTGGTCGCGCCCGCCGGGGCGTAGCGCCGTGGAGCCGTGAAGCCGTAGTGCCGTCGCCCCGGCGCGGCGCGGCGTGGCGCCATGGCGCCGTCACGGCCGCCGAGCGGCCCGGGGCCGGAACGGTAGGTTCCTCGGCATGCCGAACGAGCGTCACATCCTGCTGCTGCCCGGGAGCCTGCGGGCCGGTTCCACCAACGAGACCGTGCTGCGCACCGCCGCCGCCGTGGCCGCCGCCACCCCGGGCCTGCGGGCCACCTACTACGCGGGGCTGGCCGGCCTGCCGCACTTCAACCCGGACCACGACACCGACCCGCTGCCCGGGCCGGTGGCCGCCCTGCGCGCCGCCGTCGAGGCCGCCGACGCGCTGCTGGTCTGCACCCCCGAGTACGCCGGGACGCTGCCCGGCTCCTTCAAGAACCTGCTGGACTGGACGGTCGGTGGGACGGAGGTCGCGGACAAGCCCGCCGGCTGGATCAACGCGGCCGGCCCGGGCCGGGGTCAGGGTGCGGAGGCCACCCTGCGCACCGTCCTCGGCTACACCGGCGCGGCCGTGGTGGACGGGGCCTGCGTCCGCATCCCGCTGGACCGCGGGGCGGTCGGCCCGGACGGGCTGGTCGCCGATCCGCTGGTGCGGGAGCGGATCGGCGAGGTGCTGGCCCGGCTGGCGGCCGCCGCGGTCTGACGGGTGGCGGCCTGGCGGGCGGCGGCCTGGCTCAGTGCCCTTCGGGCATGTGCACCCCGAGCCCGGCCAGGCCGGTCAGGAACAGCTCCACGCCGACCGCCGCGAGCAGCAGCCCGAGCAGCCGGGAGAGTACCTCCAGCGAGGTGCGGTGGGTGCGCTGCATCAGCGGCGCGAGCAGGGCCACGCAGACGTAGTTGATCACCACGACCGCGAGGTAGGCCCCGCCGATGGTGGCCTTCCAGCCCCAGTCGTTGCGGGCGAGCGAGGCGACCAGCACGGCGGTGACCGCGAGCGGGCTGGCGATGTACGGCAGCAGCAGTTCGCGGATGCCGTCCACCATCGGGTTCGGCAGGTGGTCGCCGTCCTCGCTCTCGCCGCCGAGGTGGACGCCGAAGACCAGCGCGACCGCGTAGATGAAGAAGATCGCCCCACCGGCGAGCTGCAGCGACTGGTCGCTGATGTGGAAGAGCGTGGTGACCTCGTCCGCGGTGAAGCCGAGCACCAGGCCGATCACCGCCGAGATGACCGTGCTCCACGCCGCCAGCCGCCGCAGTTCCCGGGTGCTCCGGGTGGAGGCCAGCCGGGCGAAGGCCAGCAGGACCTTGGGCGGGCCGACCACGGCGAAGAAGGTGATGAAGGCGCTGCTCAGATTGAAGACGAACATGCGCCAAGCATGACCGCGGCGGCTGGTGCGGCCGCTCCGCCACGCCACGCCCCGCGGTCGGGCGTGGCGTGAATCTCGTCGGGGGGCGGTTCATTCCCGGTCGCCGGCGAATTCGCCCGGATGGCCGTCCCGGCTCGAACGGGTGCGCGCTCTCGGCTCCCATGGAAGTCGGATCACCTGCCCGGGAGCGAGGATGCGACATGTGTCTGAACCGTAAGGACCTGGGCCTGCTGGCCCTGCGCGGCGCGGTCGGCGGGGTGCTGATCGCGCACGGCACCCAGAAGCTGTTCGGCTGGTTCGGCGGCGGCGGCCTGGAGGGCACCGCCCAGGCGATGGAGCACATGGGCTTCCACCCCGGCCGGCAGAGCGCCATCGCGGCGGGCGCCGGTGAGGCGGGCGGCGGCGTGTTGCTGGTCGCCGGGCTGGCCACCGGGGCGGCCGGCGCGGTGGTGGCCGGGACGATGGCCGGCGCGGTGGCGGTGCACGCCCCCGGGGGCTTCTTCGCGACCTCCGGCGGCTACGAGTACCCGGCCTTCCTCGGCGCGGCCGGGTTGGCGCTCGGCCTGGCCGGTCCGGGGCGGTACTCGCTGGACCACCTGACCTGCCACGTCCTCGACCGGCCGTGGATGGGCCTGGCGGCCTTCGCGGGGTCCGTCGCCGGGGCGTACGGCGTGGTGGCGCGGCGCCGGCACGTGGTGCGGCTGCGCGAGGAGCGGGCCGCGATGGAGGCGGACGCGCAGGAGGGCTCGGGGCTGTCCTGACGCGCCGGCGGCCCCAGGTCCTGTCCGGGGGCGGCCCGCGCCGGCCTGCTAGCCCGGGTCACCCGGAGGCACCAGTCCTGCTGGCGGCCCCCGGGCGGCCCTCGGAGGGTGGGCGGGGAGGCGTGCCGGGCAGCCCGGCGCCGAGGCAGAAACGAGGGACCGCATGGACCGCCTGGACCGCATGGACCGCCAGCCGCTCACCCGGATCGGTTCGAGGCCGCGGGTCACCGCGCAGCACCTGGACGCGCCGCCGGTGCGCCGCCAACGCCGGGCGGTGGCCGGGGTGTTGGCCGCCACCATGGTCGCCGGGGTGGCGCTGGCGGGCTGCTCCTCCGGAAAGAGCGCGAGCAGCGTGGCCACCTCGGCCTCCGCCGCGATCGAGCGGGGCGCCTCGGCCGCCGCGTCCGCCGCCTCGGCGCTGGCCTCGGTGGCGGGCGGGGCGGGGGCGGTGATCGCCTCGGCGGAGGCGCGGGCCTCGGCGGCGGTGTCGGCGGCCTCCTCGGCGGTCGCCGGGATCAAGGGTGGGCTGGACGCCAAGGGGGACGTGGCCGTCGGGGCGGTGAGCACCGGCTCGGACGGCAGGGCGCAGGTGGAGCTGACCGTCACCAACCACGGGCAGCAGTCGTACCGGTACGTGATCCAGGTCGACTTCACCGACGACTCCGGCTCGGTGCAGGACGCGACCGCGGTGACGGTCCAGGACGTGGCGGCCGGCCGGAGCGCCCAGGCCACCGCGCGCAGCAACCGGGACCTCTCGGGCAGCCTGAAGGCCGTGGTGGCGAACGCGCTGCGCTACTGACTCCCGCTACTGGCGCGCAGGTCAGCGCGGGTGTCCGGCGGGGGCCGAACCTTAAGCGCGGCTCAAGGCCCAACGGGACCCCTTGACGGGGGAGTTGGTCTAGTCCATTTTTATTGCCCAGGTGCAGGGAGCCCCTGAACCGGCGTCAACGGCCTCGTGCCGCGGGCGCCGGTTCGGCACATCCCGGTGTCCGTCCAGGCCCGATCCCGCTGATCCCGCTCGATTCCCCGCACGATTCCCCGCACTGAGCTGTCATGTCCCGGTCGCCCGACCCCACCTCGGGCGCATCCCCACGGGACGACGCAAACCCCCACAACCAGGAGTCACGCACCCATGCTGCGTTCACGCATTGAAAGGGCCGGGACCCCGGCTCCGACGGGCGGCCGTCGACGCCGCCCGAAGAGCCTGGCCGCCGTCGCGGCCGGCACCGCCGCCTCCGTGCTGCTCGGCGCGGGCCTCGCGCTGACCGGCGGCGCCGCGGCCAACGCCGCGACCACCAACACCACCGGCGCGGCCGCCACCAGCGGCGGCATCAAGGTCGCCTACTACGACCAGTGGTCGGTCTACGCCAACGCGTACTACCCGAAGACGATCCAGGACACCGGCGTGGCCGGGAAGCTCGACTACCTGATCTACGACTTCGGGAACATCCACCCGACCGACCTGGGCTGTTTCGAGGCGACCAAGGCCGCCGACACGAACGACAACAACCCCAACGCGGGTGACGGCGCGGCCGACGCGTTCGCCGACTACCAGAAGAGCTTCGGCGCGGACATCTCGGTCGACGGCGTCGGCGACGTCTGGAACCAGCCGATCGCGGGCAACTTCAACCAGCTGAAGAAGCTGAAGGCGAAGAACCCCAACCTCAAGATCCTGCTCTCGCTGGGTGGTTGGACCTACTCCAAGTACTTCTCGCCGGCGGCCGCCACGGACGCCTCGCGCAAGCACCTGGTCTCGTCCTGCCTCGACATGTTCATCAAGGGCAACCTCCCGAGCGACGCCGGCTACGGCGGCCCGGGCACCGGCGCCGGTGTCTTCGACGGCATCGACATCGACTGGGAGTACCCGGGCGGCGGCGGCCACACCGGCAACATCTCCAGCCCGGCCGACAAGCAGAACTTCACGGCGCTGCTGAAGGAGTTCCGCACCCAGCTGGACGCCCAGGGCAAGGCCGACAACAAGACCTACGCCCTGTCGGCGGCGGTCGGCGCCGGCCAGGACAAGATCATGAACGTCGAGACCGACAAGATCGGTCAGTACCTCACCTTCCTCGACGTCATGACCTACGACATGCACGGCGGCTGGGACGCCCAGGGGCCGACCAACCACCAGGCCGCGCTCTACGCGGGCCCGAACGACCCGTCGACCCCGGTCAAGCCGGGCCACGGCAAGTACTCGATCGACAACGCCATCAAGGCGTGGACGGTCGGCGACGCGGACTACGGGATCCCCGGCGGCTTCCCCGCGAACAAGATCAACATGGGTGTGCCGTTCTACTACCGCGGCTGGACCGGCGTCCAGAACAACGGCAAGAACGGCCTGTTCCAGCCCGCCGCCAGCCCGGCGACCGGCGCGGCGATGTCCGGCAACGTCCCCGGCATCCAGATGTACAAGGAGCTCGCGGGCTTCGTCGACAACCCGTCCAAGACCTTCTGGGACGACGACGCCAAGGCCACGTACTTCTACGACGGCAACACCTTCTGGAGCGGTGAGGACACCCGGTCGATCCAGGCCAAGCTCGACTACGCGCACTGCAACGGCCTCGGCGGTTCCTTCGCCTTCTCGCTGTACGACCTGGGCACCAAGACCGGCCTGTTCGACACGATGGTGAACGCCACCAACGGCTCCGCCGCCGGTTGCCCGGCCCCGCCGACCGGCACCCCGAGCAGCACGGCGACCCCGACCCAGACCCCGACCGGCACGCCCACGGGCACGCCGACCGGCACCCCCACGGGTACCCCGACCGGTACCCCCACCGGCACCCCGACCTCGCCGGCCGGCTGCCCGGCCGCCCCGAGCTGGGACGCCAACACCACCTACGCGGCCGGCGGCACCAAGGTCTCGTGGAAGGGCCACTACTACACCAACAAGTGGTGGACCAAGGGCGACGACCCGAGCCAGGGCGGCCAGTGGGGCGTCTGGACCGACAACGGCGCCTGCTGACCCCTCGGGCGGCATGAGCTGAGGGCCTGACGGACCCTCGCGGCACCTGAACCAAGCAGTCCGGCCCGCCGGGGGAGCACCCCCGGCGGGCCGGACTCGTTGCGTTTCGGGGGCGCGACCCGGGAGTGCAACCCGGGCGCGCGACTCAGGCCGGGTCGGCGGTGCGCCCGGGCGCGTCCGGCCGGCTCTCCTCGATCCGCCGCAGCATCCGCGCCAGCATCGCGGACAGCACGGCCCGCTCCTCGCCCGTGACGTCCTGGAGCAGCTCCTCCTCGAACACCGCCGCCATCCGCATCGACTCCAGCCACTTGTCGCGGCCGTTGTCGGTGAGCTCGATGATCACCCGGACCCGGTTGGTCTCGTCGCGCTCCCGGGTGACCAGGTCCTCGGCCACCATCCGGTCGATCCGGTGCGTCATCGCGGCCGGGGTGAGCCCGAGCCGCTTGGCCAGCTCGCCCGGTCCGAGCTGGTACGGGCTGCCGGAGACCACCAGTGCCTTGAGCACCTCCCACTCGGCGGCCGTGATTCCCAGCACAGTCAGCTGCCGGTCGTAGGCCACGCCCATCCGTCGGGCGACCCGGGACAGGGTCTGCACGATGGTCTCCACCTGGGGGTCCACGGTGGGGAATTCCCGCTGGTAGACGGCCACCTGCTCGGCGATGCCGAGCTCCCTGGCGGTGGCCGGCGCGGGCTTGTCCGTAGTCATGCGGACCAGTGTCGCACGGAGGCGTGAATCCCTTAAGCCTTTGACTCAACACTCTTCCGGTGCTAAGACTTTATCTCGTCAAACTTTAGCTCTGAAATCTTCTGGACCTTAAGAGTATCCAGTTGAATCCAGGAAGGGATGTGCACGGTGACCGGCACGGTGAAGCAGCAGAGGCAGCAGCGACGCGGGGCGGGCGGCCCGCTGCGCCGCGTCCAGATCGGCAACGCGCTCAGCGCGTTCGGCAGCGGCTTCACGATGCCGTACATGTTCGTGTACGTGGACCAGGTGCGCGGGCTGGGTTCGCTGGCGGCCGGGATGGTGTTCACCGTCTTCGCGCTGGCGGCGCTCGCCGTCCTCCCGTTCACCGGTCGCGGCATCGACAGGTACGGCCCCCGTCCGGTCCTGCTGGCCGGTACGGCGCTCGCCGCCACCGGCGCGTTCGCCTTCGGCCACGCCACCGGCACCCCGGCCCTGCTGGTCTCCTCCTTCCTGTTCGGCGCGGGTGTCACCACCTGCCAGCCGGCGCTCGCCACGATGATCGTCCGCTGCTCGACAGCCGCGACCCGCTCGCACGCCTTCGCGCTCCAGTTCACCCTGGTCAACCTGGGCATGGGCATCGGCGCCCTGGTCGGCGGCCAGATCGTGAACGTCGCCGACCCGGCCAGCCTCACCCGGCTGTTCACCATCGAGGCGGCGACCTTCCTCGGCCTGGCCCTGGTCACCGGCACCGCCCGGATGCCGGCCAACCCGCTGATCCCGCTCCAGGAGAAGAGCGACGGCCCGACCGGCCTGCGCGCGCTGGTCGCCGACAAGGCGATGCTGCGGCTCTGCGCGCTCGCCGGGCTGATCTTCTTCACCTGCTACGGCCAGTTCGAGTCCGGCGTCGCGGCCTTCGCCACCGACACCGTCGGCACGCCGCCCTCCACCCTGGGCTTCGCGATCGGCGCCAACGCGCTGACCATCGTCGTCCTGCAGATGTTCATGGTGCGGATCACCGCGCGCCGCCGCCGCACCACCGCGATGGCCGCGGCCGGCGTGGTCTGGCTCGGCGCCTGGGCGATGGCCCTGGTGGCCGGCCTGATCCGGACCGAGACCATGGCCGCCACGGTCGCGATCGTCTCGATCTACGCCCTGTTCGGCGTCGGCGAGTCGCTGCTCGCGCCCACCATGGGCCCGATCGTCGCCGACCTCGCCCCGGCCCGGCTGCTCGGCACCTACAACTCCGGGTACGCCCTGGTGAAGCAGATCGCCATCGCGGTCGGCCCGGCCGTCGGCGTGCTGCTGGTCGGCTCCGGCACCTGGCCGCTCTACCTCGCGGCCATGGCGGGCTCCACGCTGCTGGTCGTCGTCCTGGCGCTGCGGCTGCGCCCGTACCTCACGCCGGAGCAGGACAACGCGGCCCCGGCCGTGGTCCGCACCACGGTCGTCCGGGAGCTGCAGACGGCGGCGTGACCGCCGACGGGGGGCTGCGGACGGCGGCGTGACCGCCGACGGGGAGTTGCGGACGGCGGCGTGACCGCCGATCGAACAGGCGTGCCGACGGGCGCCGACCGGGTCACCTGGTCGGCGCCCGTCGCGCTTGGCTTCGCGACCACCGCCACATAGTGTCAGTGGCTGTTGGCCGCCCGGCCCGGTCGGTACAGGAGACCCGGCCGGCACAGGAGACAGGCGAATCGGCGAGGCAATGACGCAAGCGGCGCTCACGCACCCCCCGGCGGTCCAGGCCCCGGCCCCCGCCGCCCCGGCACCGGTCCGGGGCCGGCTGCTCCGCCTGTCGGCCGACTGGTCCGGCTGGCTCGGGCCGATCGGCGTCGCGCTCTTCGCCGGCCTGCTGCGGTTCTGGAACCTCGGCTACCCCAACGCCTTCGTCTTCGACGAGACGTACTACCCCAAGGACGCCTGGTCGCTGCTGCGGCAGGGCTACGAGGGCAGCTGGCCGGACCACGCCAACACCGACGTCCTGGCCGTCCCGCAGCACATCCCGCTCACCTCCGCGCCCGAGTTCATCGCCCACCCGCCGCTCGGCAAATGGGTGATGGCGATCGGCGAACAGCTGTTCGGCATGCACCCCTTCGGCTGGCGGTTCATGACCGCCCTGCTCGGCACCGTCACCGTGCTGATGCTCGCCCGGATCGGCCGCCGGCTCTTCGGCTCCACCCTGATCGGCTGCACCGCGGCCCTGTTGATGGCCGTCGACGGCCTCCAACTGGTGATGAGCCGGGTCGGGCTGCTCGACGGCATCCAGATGTTCTTCGTGCTCGCCGCCTTCGGCAGCCTCCTGATCGACCGCGACCACGTCCGCGCCCGGCTGGTCGGCGTCACCGACGGTGACCGCGCCCGGCTCGGCCTGCGCCCCTGGCGGATCGCCGCCGGGGTGCTCCTCGGCGCCGCCTGCGCCGTCAAGTGGAACGGCGCGATGATCCTCGCCGCCTTCGGCCTGCTGACCGTCCTGTGGGACCAGTCCGGCCGTCGCGGGGCCGGCGCCCGCCGCCCCTGGCGCTCGATGCTGCGCCGCGACGCCGTCCCCGCCTTCCTCGCCATGGTCGGCTCCGCCCTGGTGGTGTACGTCGGCGCCTGGGCCGGCTGGCTCGCCAGCGGCGGCAACGGCGAGGGCGGGTACGACCGGCACTGGGCCGACGGCCGCCCCGGCCTGTCCCCGGACACCTTCCTCGGCGTCCCGCTGCCGCAGGTGTCGATGAGCTGGGTGCCCGCGTCGCTGCGCAGCCTGTGGCACTACCACTCGCAGATGTACGACTTCAATACCGGGCTGAGCACCCCGCACACCTACCAGTCCAACCCCTTCAGCTGGCTGGTCGTCGGCCGCCCCGTCTCCATGTACTGGGAGCAGGTCCCGAACGGGCAGCACGGCTGCACCGCCACCGGCGGCTGCGCGTCCCAGATCCTCGGCCTCGGCACCCCGCTGCTCTGGTGGACGGCCTGCTTCGCCCTGGTCTACCTGCTGTGGCGCTGGTTCTTCCGCCGGGACTGGCGCTCGGGCGCCGTGCTGTGCGCCGTCGCCGGGATCTACCTGCCCTGGTTCCAGTACCAGGAGCGGACCGTCTTCTCCTTCTACATGGTCGTCCTGGTGCCGTTCCTGTGCCTGGCCGTCGCGCAGATGCTCGGGGCGATCCTCGGCCCGGCCGGGTGCAGCCCCGAACGCCGCCGGATCGGCGCGGCCGGCGCCGGGCTGATCGTGCTCGCCATCGTCGCCTGCTTCGCCTTCTTCTACCCGCTGTACACGGCGGAGGTGATCCCGATGACGTCCTGGCAGGACCGGATGTGGTTCACCAGCTGGATCTGACACCGGTGCCCCTGTCCGCCGCGGGCGGTCAGCTGCTGCCCGTCACCCCGATGCTCGGGGTGGTCACCGCCGTCCTGCTGCTGGCCGCCGTCGCGGTGGCCGGCCGGGGCCTGCTCGGCCACGGGCACGCGGTGCTGCGGGCCGGACTGCGCGCGGTGGTGCAACTGGCCGCCGTCGCCGCGGTGATCAGCTGGGTGGTCGGCTCGCTCTGGTGGTCGGCGCTGTTCGTGCTGCTGATGTTCACCGTCGCGGTGCGCACCGCCGGGCGGCGGATGACCCCCGGCCCCGACTGGGTCTGGGCGGCCGCGCCGATCGGCGCCGGCGTGCTGCCGGCGCTCGCCCTGCTGCTGGCCGTCGGACTGCTGCCGGCCAAGGGCCTGTCCGTCATCCCCGTCGCCGGCATCCTGATCGGCGGCGCGCTCACCGCCACCTCGCTGGCCGGGCGGCGCGCCCTCGACGAACTGCGGCAGCGCCGCGGCGAGGTGGAGGCGGCCCTGGCGCTCGGCTTCGAGGACCGCGACGCCCGGCTGGAGATCTGCCGCACCGCCGCCGCGACCTCGCTGGTGCCCGCTCTCGACCAGACCCGGACGGTCGGCCTGGTCACCCTCCCCGGCGCCTTCGTCGGCATGCTGCTCGGCGGCGCCTCGCCCGTCCAGGCGGGGGCGGTGCAGCTGTTCGTGCTGGTCGGGCTGCTGGCGGTGGAGTCGGTGGCGATCGTGGTGGTGCTGGAGCTGGTCGGCCGGGGGCTGGTGAGCGCGGGCTGGTGAGCGCTGGGGGGCCGGGGCGGGGGCGGGTACCGGGCCGCCTTGGGTACTGGACGCGGTCGGGTACCCTTGAGCACGTTGAAGGGGAGTAGCCCTCCACCGGACCGTCGACATACTGGCCCTCACGGGCCCGGCGCCCGGGGCACCCGATCCTCCGGGGTCGGTGCCGGCGAGACCTTCGGCCGCAGTGCTGTGACCATGACCAGTGCTGTCGGGCCGAAGCGTCCCCTGACGGACCTGCGGAGGCCGGGCAGCCCGACCGAGGGACCCTTTCTGATGAGTTTGACCGTGGCCGCGCTGACGTTCGGCATCATCTTCCTGGCCGAACTGCCGGACAAGACCGCGCTGGCCAGCCTCGTACTCGGCACCAAGTACCGTGCCAGCTACGTCTTCGCGGGTGTCGCCGCGGCGATGGGCGTTCAGGTCGTCCTCGCCCTCGCCGCCGGGCACCTGCTCTCGCTGCTGCCGCACCGCTGGGTCGAGGGCGTCACCGGCGTGCTGTTCCTGGCCGGTGCGGCCATGCTGCTCTTCCACGGCGGGGGCGACGACGAGGAGGGGCACGCCGCCAAGGAGCCGTCCTCGAACAGCTTCTGGAAGGTGGCCGGGGCCAGCTTCTTGGTCGTCGCGGTCGCCGAGTTCGGCGACCTGACCCAGATCATGACCGCCAACCTGGCCGCCAAGTACGCCGATCCGCTGGCCGTCGGCCTCGGCGCGTGGCTGGCGCTGTGCGCGGTCGGCGGGCTCGCCATCGTGGGCGGGCAGAAGCTGCTCAAGTACGTGCCGATGAAGCTGATCATCCGGGTCGCGGCGGCGATCATGGTGGTGCTGGCGGGCATCAGCATCTTCGGGGCGATCACCGGCTGACCCCTTGTCCGCGGGGCTCAGCAGCCCGGGTCGGCCTCCAGGGCGGCCCGGGTCTTCGGGCCGTAGACGAAGGTCTCGCCCTTGATCCGGTTGCTGGTCTGGTAGTCGCCGAGCACCGACCGGGTCCAGAAGTCGAAGGTCCCGGTGATCATCGACTTGTCGACGTATCCGCACTCGGCCGCCCACAGCCGCTGCTGCATGTCCTTGACGTCGGCGCCGGTCATCCCCATCTGGAGCACCCGGGTGGTCGGGGTCGGCGTCGGAGTGGGGGTCGGGGTCGGCGTGGGCGTCGCGGTGGTGGGGGTGGGCGTGGGCGTCGCGGGCGCGGTCGGGGCGGAAGCGGGGGCCGGGGGAGCGGCGACCGGGGCCTGGGTGGTCGGCGTCGGCGCCGGGGTGGCCGTCTTCGTCGGGCTCGGCTTGCGGGTGGGGGGCGACGTCGGGCTCGGTGCCTCGCTGGTCGGCGGCGGCGGCGTGGCCGGGTCCGTCGGTGCCGGGGCGGTCGGCTCCACCGGCGCGGGCGCCAGGGTGGTGGGCAGCGGCTGCGCCTGCCGGGTCGTCGGCGCGGGCGAGGGCGTCACCGCGTACGCGATGCCGATGGTGAGCGCGACCAGGCCGGCGCCCACCCCGGCCAGCAGCAGCTTGTGCCGGGCCAGCGGGTTCTGCGCGGCCTGCTCGGCGGCTCTGCGCGCGGCCCGGCCGCCGACGGGCTCCGGCTCGGGCCCGGGCGTCGCGTGGTCGAAGGGGAAGACTCCGAGGTCGCCGCCGGACGCGGCCTGCGGGGCTGTCGCCGCCGCGTAGGCGCCCGGCCCGGAGGCGGGCACCGGCGGCAGCACGGTGGTGGCGTAGGCGTCGGCGTCCGGCCCCAGCGGGGGAACCACGGGCGGGGCGGGGTGGACGGGGGCCGGTTGTCCCGGGGCGACCGGCGGCAGGACGGTGGTCGCGAACGGGTCGACGGCGGGGACGTCCGCCACGGGCTCCTCGGCGACCTGGCCGACGGCCTGCGGCACGTACGGGCGGACCAGTGGCGGGCCTTCGAGGTGCGGGAGGACGGCCGTCTCGGTGAGGCTCGGGTCCGGGACGCAGCCGCACCCGGTGGAGCGTGCGGTGCCGCACGTCGGGCAGTGCTGGTCCGGCATCGGCCGGTCCTCCTCGGTTCTCGG
Source organism: Kitasatospora sp. NPDC127121 (assembly GCF_042677305.1). Classification (NCBI taxonomy): domain Bacteria; kingdom Bacillati; phylum Actinomycetota; class Actinomycetes; order Kitasatosporales; family Streptomycetaceae; genus Kitasatospora; species Kitasatospora sp. NPDC127121. The sequence continues at coordinate 15,039 of NZ_JBHXTQ010000013.1, forward strand.
GCGGTCTGCGTGCCCCGGGGCGGTTCCCGGGCTCACGATCGCGCCTGATTATGCAGGACGTCCCGGAGGGGGGACAGGGGCGTCCGGACCCGGGCGGGGGTGTTGTGCCGGTTGGTGGCGGTTGTTTCCCGAGGAACGGCCGGGGAGCGGCGGATGTCCCCGGTGCCGGCGGTCGGGTCGGTGCGGTGTGTCCTGGGTCGGTGGGCCCGGCGGCTACGTTCGGCTCAATCCGAGGGAGCAAACCGGGGCATTTCTGACAGCATGGTGAGCTGGGAGTGATCATCCGCACGGGCCCGCCGCCTCGGCCGGGGCCCGCGACCCTACGGAGCCGCCATGACGGACTCGCGCGCCGCGTCCGACCGCAGCCCGGCGTACGAGCCCGGCCCGCCGGAGGTCACCGTCCCCAACCTCTGGGTGCCGATCGGCGCCCTGCTGCTGGCGATGCTGCTCGCCGCCCTCGACCAGACCATCGTCTCCACCGCGCTGCCCACCATCGTCAGCGACCTCGGCGGCCTGGACCACATCTCCTGGGTGGTCACCGCCTACCTGCTGGCCTCCACGGCCGCCACCCCGCTCTGGGGCAAGCTCGGCGACATGTACGGCCGGAAGCGCTTCTTCCAGGCCTCCATCGTGATCTTCCTGCTCGGCTCCGTACTCTGCGGCATCGCCCAGAACATGGGCGAACTCATCGCCTTCCGCGCGCTGCAGGGCCTGGGCGGCGGCGGGCTGATCGTGCTCACCCAGGCCATCGTCGGCGACCTCGTCTCCCCCCGGGACCGCGGCAAGTACCAGGGCCTCTTCGGCGCCGTCTTCGGCGTGACCAGCGTCCTCGGCCCGCTGCTCGGCGGCCTGTTCGTCGACAACCTCAGCTGGCGCTGGGTCTTCTACATCAACCTGCCGATCGGCATCGTCGCCCTGGTGGTGATCGCCGCCGTCCTGCCCGGGCAGGAGACCAGGCGCCAGCACCGGATCGACTACCTCGGCACCGTGCTGATCGCCGCCGTCGCCACCTGCCTGGTGCTGATGACCTCCCTCGGCGGCACCACCTGGGGCTGGACCTCCTGGCAGATCGTCGGGCTCGGCGTGCTCGGCCTGGTGCTGCTGCTCGCCTTCGTCCTGGTCGAGCGGACGGCCGGCGAACCGGTGCTGCCGCTGCGGCTGTTCCGCTCCCGGACGTTCAGCCTGGTCGCGGTGATCTCCTTCGTGGTCGGCTTCGCGATGTTCGGCGCCCTCACCTACCTGCCGACCTTCCTCCAGGTCGTCAAGCAGGTCTCGCCCACCCTGTCCGGCATCCACATGCTGCCGATGGTGCTCGGCATGCTGCTCACCTCGATCGGCTCCGGCCAGATCGTCGCCCGCACCGGCCACTACCGGATCTTCCCGATCGCCGGGACGGCCGTCACCACCGTCGGCCTGCTGCTGCTCTCCCGGCTCGACGAGCACAGCAGCACCACCGAGATGAGCCTCTACTTCCTGGTCTTCGGCCTCGGGCTGGGCCTGGTCATGCAGGTGCTGGTGCTGATCGTGCAGAACTCCGTCGGTTACCAGGACCTCGGCGTCGCCACCGCCGGCGCCACCTTCTTCCGCTCCATCGGCGCCTCCTTCGGCGTCTCCATCTTCGGCAGCCTGTTCGCCAGCGGGCTGCGCGACCGGCTCGCCGACGCCCTCACCGGCCTGCCGCTGCCACCCGGCTTCCACCCCGAGGCCATCACCTCCGACCCGCGGGTGATCACCCGGCTGCCCGCCGTCGTCCAGGAAGCCGTCCACCACGCGTACGCCGAGTCGATCACCCGGGTGTTCCTGTACGCGGTGCCCGTCGCGCTGGTCGCCTTCGTGCTGTCGCTGTTCCTGCGCGAACAGAAGCTGCGCTCCACCGTCACCGCACCCGACCTGAGCGAATCCATCGGCCTCAACCCCGTCCAACGCTCGTCGCTGGACGAGATCGCCCGCGCGCTCTCGGTGCTGAGCACCCGCGAGGCCCGGCGCGACCTCTTCCGGCGGATCACCGAGGGGGCCGGTCTGGACCTCCAACCCGCCTCCAGCTGGCTGCTGTTGCAGATGCACCACCACGGCTCGGTCGAGCCGGCCGAACTCGCCGAGCGGCGGATCATCCCGATCGCCGTCATCGAAAGCGCCGTCCGGGAAGTCGAGGGCCGCGGCCTCGCCGCCCGCAGCGGCGGGCTGCCGCTACGGCTCACCGAACCGGGGGCGGAGGCGGCCGTCAAGCTGGTCGCCGCCCGGCGCTCGCAACTCGCCGACCTGCTCGGCGACTGGGACGAGCAGCAGTACGCCGACCTCGCCGACCTGCTCACCCGCCTCAGCTCCACCCTCTGCGCCGACCGGCGCGACCGCCCGGACCGGCCCGCCCACGAGCCGCCGTACCGGGGCGAGGGGCGGTCGTTCTAGCTTGCCTTGCAGGGGGTCTGGTTGGAGAGCCAGGCGACGGCGGCGGCGAGCGCGGGGTCGTCGTCCTTGCGGGGGTCGGCCGTTTCGACCGCCTCGTCCGGCTCGATCGGGCCCTCGTGGACCCGGCCGGTGCGGTCGGCCTCGGCGGCGCCGGTGAGCAGCAGGACGGCGCCGTCCGACAGCCGGTGGGCGGCGTTGCCGGTGGGCACCCCGTAGGTGGGCTGGCCGAAGCTGCGGGTGGCCGGGCGGCCGATGAAGGCGATGGCGACCGCCTCGCCCGCGCTGCCGGTCGCGCGGCCGGTGAGGACGGCGACGGGCGTTTCGGGCGTCTGGTCGTGGTGGGTGGGCGCCTTGTCGTGGTGGGTGGCGGGGGAGGCCTGCGGGGCGTCGTCCAGGTACGGCACGCCGTCGCGGACCGACCAGGTGCTGCGGGTGCCGTCCGCGGTGACGAAGGCGCCCAGCGGGCCGTCGCCGAGGATCGGCGCCGCGACGGCCAGCGGGGCCCACATCCCGCCCCCGGTCTCGCCCCGCAGGTCCACCACCCAGCCGCAGGCGCTCACTTCGGCGACGGCGGCGCGGCCGCGGGCGACGTACTCGGCGTAGGTGCGCTCCGATCCGTTCACCGCCGGGAGATTCAACTGGACGATGCGGCCGGGGAGTTGCCGGGCGGTCGGGGCGTTCACGGCCTCCGGGTCGGCGTCGACCTTCGCCGCCTGGTCGGGCGGGTAGAAACGGCTGTGGTGGTCGTCGAGGGCGGTGACGGCGGCCCTGATCGCGGTGTGGGTGTCGGCCGGGGTGCGGGCCGTGGCCGCCTGGGCGAAGGCCTGGGTGCGGAGCTTCGGCCAGTCCACCTTCGCGGTGTTGAGGGACTTCTGCTGGATGAGGTCCAGGGCCTCCGAGAGGTAGCCGCGGGCCTCCGGGGACATGCGCTCGGGGGCTGGTGGCCCTGGAGCCGGTGATTCGGGGGCCGGTGAGGAGCACGCCGCGAGCACCAGTACGGCCGCCGCCGTGACCGTCCGCCCCAGCCGTCTCATCCGCTTCCCCTCCGCTGGCCCCTCATGACTCGCACCACTCCTGATCCTCCCTCACGGACCGCCGAACCAGCGAGGGGTGTCGAGGCGGAACGGGTCGCCGGGGGCGAGCAGGCGCAGGGCCGTCTCCACCTCGCGCAGGCGCTCCTCGCCCAGGGTGGCGGACCACTCGGCGCGCAGCTCGTCGAAGATCCGGGCCGACCGGACCAGGCAGTCCACCCCGCGGGCGGTCAGTCGGACGACCTTGCGGCGGGCGTCGGCCGGGTCGCCGCCGCGTTCGACGTAGCCGAGCTGCTCCAAGTTCTCGATGGTCTTGCCGGCGGCCTGCTTGGAGACGCCGAGCCGGCGGCCGAGGTCGACGGCGGTGGTGCCGTGCGGTCCGATCGCCTGGAAGACGAAGCCGTGCATGGGCCGCAGGTCGGGGTGGCCCTCGCGGGCGATGCGCTCGTGCAGCTCGTCGATGATCGTCCGGAAGGTGAGCAGCAGGCGCAGCGGCAACTCGAAGCCGGGCGGGGCGGGTTCGCTCGGGGGTGTGCCGGTGGGTGTGCTCGCGGGCTCGCTTGACATGGGTAGACAACCTCATTGACCATATAGACAATGCCATTGACCATCTTAGGGGGTTCCCTCGCCATGCCCGTGATCCGCCACGCCGACGCCCGTCGCATCGAGACGCCGAACGCCGTCATGACCACCTACGCCTCACCCACCCAGGGCTCAACCACCCTCGCCCTGTGGCAGGTCGACATGACGGCCGGCAAGAGCGGCCCGCTCCACGCCATGGACGTCGAACAGATCTGGACGCTGCTCACCGGCACCGCCACCGTCACCCTCCCCGACGGCCCGGTGCCCCTCACCGCCGGCGACACCCTCGTCCTCCCCGCCGACCTCGCCCGCCGGATCACCACCGCCGACGGCTTCACCGCCATCGTCGCCGGCCCGTCCCCCGCCCACGCCTACAACCCCGACGCCGTCACCCCCGAAGGCGCCTGCGGCCTCGCCCCCCGCGACGCCGAGCGCCTCCTCCCGCCGTGGATCGCCTGACCCACGAAGCGGTCCGGGCATGAGTACGGGGACGGTCGAGGGCCCACCCCTGACCGTCCCCGCCCGGTCTTGGCCGCTACTTCCGGTCGTCGATGTCGTCCGGTAGGTCGTCCAGGTTCTGCTGGCCCTGCTGTTGGCCCTGCTGCTGGGTCTGGGCGGCCTTCTGTTGGGCGTCGTCCGCCTTCGGGGGCTTGTTGCCGAGGCGCGACTTCGCCTCCTCCTCCAACTGCTCGGCCTTGTCCCGGAACTTGTCGCCGATACCCATGGCTGTGCCCCATTCGGTTGGATTTCGGGTTCTCCAACCAGGCTTGCACGCCCCCTCTCCGCCTGCACTTCGGGCAAGTTGCCGCGGAGCGTCACGATCGACAGGCCCCGGATCGCCCGACCCGCCCACTGGTCGCACCGGAAGCAGCAGCCTTGTCCTGTCTCCGGGTCGAACGCGATGGGCTGATCACACAGCGGACAGTCCACAGGTCTCCTGCGCGCTCAGGTCGACCTCCCCGCACTTGATGGCGCTGGTGAACTCCGCCCACGCCTCGCGGGTCATGGCGACCACCTCGTCGGGCCGCATCCCAGTTGGCGAATCTTGGGTCTGGAAACGGCATCACACTCAGGGCGCGTGCTTCGAGCTGGGGTCGGGACCGTTGGCGGCCACGGCCGGAAACTTCCGGAGCGCCCCGCCCAGCCGGCCGGACGAGCGATCAGAACGGCGATGGTTTGGTGACGGACAGTCATGGGAAGGTCCAGGCGCGTCGGCAGCGAGCCGGCCAGTGAGGAGACAGTCATGCCCGAGACCACGCCCAACTCAAAGGGCCCGGCCCCGATCAAGCTCACGCCCGGGACGGCCGAACCCGTGCTGGTCCCGGCCGATCAGGTCAAGCCCGAGGATATCGGCACACTGTCGATCGAGTACCGGGACGGTCAGCCCGTCGTTGTCGTCAGCGGCGGGACGGCCATTCCAGCGGGGCTCACGGTCGTGGATGGCGCCGGGATTGCTCTCGCGGCGTACACGGCTGGGCCCACGTCCGCCACCACCCGGTTGGCGCCTGTGGTGGACTACCTCTGCTCGCGCTGGTGAACTGGCGCCGCCCCGGTACGGACCTCTCAGAGCCCGTACCGGGGCATCGTGCTGTCAAGATGGCAGACGCCAGAGAGGGCGAAAGAGCCGTCCACCCACAGCGGGGGCAGACGGCTCCCACGGCAGGCGCGGCGGCTACGACTCGGAGTCCTCCAAGTGCCGGTACAGCGTCGCCCGACTGATCCCGAGCGCCTTCGCGATGCTGCTCACGCTCTCCCCCTTGGCGGGGCGGGCGCGGGCAATGGTCAACCTGTCCTCACTGATCACGGACGGCCGACCACCAGTCCGACCCTGAGCTTTGGCGGCAGCGAGACCGGCCTTCGTGCGGTCCTTGACCAACGAGCGCTCGAACTCCGCCATCGCGCCGACGACCTGAAGCATGAGACGGCCGTCCGGGGTGTTCGGGTCGATGCTGGCCAGCGCCCGTGAGGACATTGAATCCGACCCCGCGCGCCGTGAGGGCGTCCACCATGGTCACGAGGTCAATCAGCGGCCGGGCGAACCGGTCCAGCTTCCACACGCACAGGGTGTCGCCGGGGCGGACGTAGTCCTTGGACCACGCTTGCGCCTGTCCGGGGAGCTTCGGGTGCATCCGCTCTGCCCGCTGCTTGATCTCGCTGTTCGGCACGAAGCCGTCCGGCGCTGCTTCGAAGTTGGCCGCCACCCAGTCGGCGAACGGGTCGGACTCCTCCCGGTATTCGCCGGTAGCCCTGGTGACTCGTTCCTGCTCGTTCAGGCCGTGCTCGAACCACTCGGCGGCGCCCCGGACGGCCCAAGCCGCTATGCCTTCCGCTTCGGCCAGTAGGCGGCCCTTGAATCCCTTGTCCTCCCTTCCGATGAACGACTCGTCCCACGGGACGCAGCGGAAGCGCCGCCAGATGTCTTCGTCGGTGCCTCGGATCGTGGGCTTGTCGTTGCCGGACATGATGAGCAGAGCGGTCGGTGTGAAGTCTTACGCGGGCTTGTACTTCTGGTGCGAGGTGAGCAGGTCGGCGGCGGTGAAGAGCTTCACGAACGCTTCGTCCAGGCGGGCGGCCGTCCTCTCGCTGGACAGCACGAGCCGGGCTCCTTGGAGCTTGGCCACCAGCGACCCGTTACGGCCGTTGCGCTGCTTCTCCCAGAGGTCCCAGCCCGACTTGCCGACGTCTTCGAAGTGGCCGTTGCTCTCCCAGCCCTTCGCGAGAATCAAGGCTTCGGTCTTCGTTCGCTGGGCAGCCGGGCGAAGCTTGAGAGTCGTCCTCACGCTTCTTTGACTGTCGTATGTAGGAGACTGCTCGCACGTGGTCAAGGTTAGGTGCCCAGGTAGAGGGCCTAGTGATGAGAGGTGTCATGTGAGTAGCGTCGTCAAGATCAACGTACTGACGGTTCCCGCCGAGCAGCGGGAGGTCCTGGAGCAGCGCTTCGCCTCCCGCGCCGGCGCGGTGGAGAACTCGGACGGCTTCGAGTGGTTCGAGCTCCTCCGTCCCGTCGAGGGCACCGACCAGTACCTCGTCTACACCCGCTGGCGCAGCGAGGAGGATTTCAAGGTGTGGATGGAGGGCCCCATGCAGGCCGCCCACCGCCCCGCCGCCCCGGAGGGCGAGGCCCCCAAGCGCCCCGCCGCCTCCGGTTCCACCCTCTGGTCCTTCGAGGTCGTCCAGTCCGCCGGCCCCAAGGCCTGACGCCTCACTTCGCGGTTGTTCGCTTTTCCCTTCGGGCCCTTCCCCAGCAGGGGAAGGGCCCGAAGTGCCTCTCAGCCGCCCGCGAGGATCGAGAGATGCGCGGCAGCAGACCGGGACAGGCTGTCGAGGAGGGCGCGGCCCTTCGCCGCCGTTCCGAGGGAGGGCTGCCCGATGATGCCGTTCTTCGTGTACCCGGTCATGCCGAGCGTGAGCAGGTGCGGGCGCTCGGGGGCGGAATGGTCGTCCTGCTCGATGCCGTCGCGGATGAGCTCCGGGGCGCCGTGGAGGAGGAGCGACACCTCCAACTCGCCACCGTGCATGTCCTCGGCGCCGCTGCTCACCAGGCCCGCCGCCTCGCGGGCCTGGTGCCAGTCCTCGCGGACCGGGAAGAGGGCGACGCGCGGGCCGGAGGTGTTGGCCTTGTGAATCTGGAGGCGACGCCGGAGACTGAAAAGCTGCATATCCGGCTATTTTTCCATTCCCTCATGCAGGCGCCTAATTGATGGCATAGTGGCGACATGGCGCGCAACTATTCAGATCTTTCCCCTTATGATTTTGAGGTCTTAGTTCGAGACCTTCTCCAGGCCGAATTTGGCGTCCGAATGGAGACCTTCCCTCAAGGGCGGGACGGTGGCGTAGATATTCGCCTTCACCGAAATGGAAAAGAATCAATAATCGTCCAGTGCAAGCATTCCCCCAATAGGACTTATGCTCAAATTAAGGCCCAGCTGGAAAGGGAGGCGGAGAAAGTAAGCGGCAAATTCTCGTGCAGATATATCCTTGCAACATCCGCCTCTCTCACGCGATCAAACAAGGATGAGATTGTCAGGATCTTTGATGGAGTAGATCTTGACCAGAGTGACATTTTTGCTGTCGACGACCTGGAAAATCTACTACGGAGACACCCGAGGGTCGAGCTAGACAACTTCAAGCTTTGGATTACCTCGGCAGCCGTGCTTGAGCACCTGGTGAAATCGGACCTGTACGCCCGAAACTCAAGCATTGTCGACAGTATTGTTCGACGGCGGAAGATATATGTCCATAGTGAAGCGTTCGGGAGGGCAAGAGAAATTCTCAACTCATGCCATGTGTGCATAATATCAGGATCTCCGGGAATCGGTAAGACCACCCTCGCGGAGACGTTGCTCCTCCGCCTCTCGGGCGAGGGGTGGGAGATCAATCTGGCATCAGAAGATGTCTCAGATGTGGATCGGGCATGGAAGCCTGAAAGAAAACAGGTATTTCTGTATGACGATTTTCTCGGCCAGAATACGCTATCTGGATCGCTCAACAAAAACGAGGACAGTCGTCTATCGATGATAATTGAGCGCATTCGGCAAGATGCCACGAAGCGACTCATTATGACGACCCGAGAGTATATTCTCGCGCAAGCTCGCCTAGTGCATGAGCCTCTGCAGCGAGTTTCTGCATTTAAGCATGGGAAAATCATCCTCGACCTGGCCAAATATACGCGCCACCAAAAGGCGCAGATCCTCTACAATCATCTTCACTTTTCCAACCTTCCGGCAAACGCCACGGCATCGATTATTACTCACCGAGGATATAGAAGGATCATCGATCACGCGAACTTTAATCCACGCCTGATTGAGCTTATATGCTCAAACTTTGGCGCTTCTGAGGCGCCGGAGCAGGAGTTGTATGAATGCTTTATGGTGGCTCTTGAGAATCCTCGGGACCTGTGGGAGCAGATATTCGATCATCAGCTTTCACGTTTGGAGAGAGATGCTCTACTGATTTTGTCAACGTTTCGCGATGAGATAGAACTCGGCGACTTCGTCGATTCTCTGCAGGCTTATGAGGCCTCCACTTACGGTGGAGCGAAGACGGATACGCGCCAGTTGAGGATCTCCCTTAAGAGGCTGGAGGGAACGTTCGTAGAGATTTCTAGGAGCTCTGGCCCGAGTATCCAAGAAGGTGGCCCTGCACTAAACCATCAATTAGTCATGGTGCGTTTTGCCAATCCGTCGTTCGTTGACTACGTTACCTCTTACCTGGTGGCCCACCCCGAGGAGCTCGCGCAAGTCATTCGGGGATGCGCTTTCTTCGAACAGGCAGCAAACATTTACCACTGGTCTCATGGCTTCGCGACCGGAACTGCGCGAAAGGCGCTGCTACCAGGGTTGGGTCCGAATGTCAGGCGCAATATCGTTGAATCGATGGAGAGGTTGGTGGAAGCCCCGTCGTCGGTCTGGGAGCAAGACGGGAGCGGGCATAGAAGAAAGCCAAGCGACTCCCTGAAACGATACGAGTTTACGTTGAGGGCTGCCGCTCAGTCTGGGAAATATATTACGCGACCTATTTTCATCAAAAGCGCCTGCCAGAATATTGCCCTCCTCGCAAAAGAAGATCTCGCTGATTCGGAGATGGATTGCGGCCTATTTGTCAGCCTATTGCGCCTGCTGGCGAACTACGCCTCTGCCTGGCCTGCCGTGACTGTGGCACGGAATTCTTTTGCTGTAAAAGTACTTTCCTGTGCTCAGTCGCCGGAGGATTACTGCGATGCCCTGGAATTGCTTACCGAGATTGATTTACCTGAGGTTCGCGATTCTGCCATCGTTGAGGCCAAGATTCGTCAAAGTTTTGCAACTTTCGCAGCAGGCTGGGATCGTGCCGAGGCTGCGCGTATAAACAACCTTGAGGAATGCGTGGAGGTGGCGTCGAATCTTGAATATGCAATTGCCGTATTTGGGCATCCGCCCGGCCTGGCTGTCGAATTTCTGGCAGAACGGATTCTGCTCCTTCGGGGGGATATGGAACCTGATGATTATTCTCAAGAGGGCGAGGGTTGGGAATCGTTGGACTGGCCAGGCAGAGGGAGTGTAAGTGCTCTTCGAGAGGATCATTTCGCCCGGCTTGACCCCATTGACGACCTTTTTGCAACTCTCTCAAATGAGAAAGGGAACTAAATTCGCTCCGGGAGATCTCGCCGATTTGGGAGGTGGGGAGGGAGCCGTCGCCCTTACGGTTAGCTGCCCGAGTTAGATTCCTTGACTACTGCGAAAGCTAAGTCGGCGGGCACCTTAAACGAGAAACGGCCCGGCCCAGTTCTGCCTTGTCAGATCACCCCAACGGGCGCGAGTAACCAGGTGTTCGGCCATCGGCGCAAGATACATCCGAAGAGGTGCTGCCCCGTCGAGGGCGCCGACCAGTACCTCGTCTACACCCGCCAGCACAGCGAGGAGGATTTCAAAGCGTGGATGCAGGCCCCCAAGCGCCCCGCCGCCTCCGGCTCCACCCTCTGGTCCTTCGAGGTCGTCCAGTCCGCCGGCCCCAAGGCCTGACGCCTCACCGAGTGACCGATGCGCCCCGGGGCTTCCGAGCCCCGGGGCGCTCTGGGTGGCCCGTCATGTCGTCGGCGGGTCGGGCGGAGCTTGCGGCGGGCGTAGGAGGGCGGCTGCGTGAGGGTTACAGGTGTTCGGGGCCGTAGAGGGCGGCGGGTGCGCCGGTTGTGAGGGCCCAGTAGCGGTCTCCGTAGGACCAGTGCCACCACTCGGTGGGGTAGTTGACGAGGCCGGCGCGGGTGAGGGTGTGGCTGAGGAGTTGCCGGTTGGTGCGGGCTTCGGGGGAGAGGTGGGCGGCGTCGGTGTAGCAGGCGCCGGCGCTTTCTTCCGGGCTGGCGTTGATCCGGGTGCCGAGGTCGAGTTCGTGGCCGTCGGCGTCGGCCAGGGTGAGGTCGACGGCGGCGCCGGCGCTGTGTGGTGCGATCTCGGGCGGGGAGACGTAGCGGCTCGCGGCCGATCGGAGCTGTGCGGCCGGCCAGTCCGGGTGTGCGGTGCGCAACTCGGCGGCGTACTCGTCGAAGTAGCGGCGCTGAAGGGCCGGCGGGCGATAGCCCTCGACGAAGAGCAGCCGCAGGCCGTCCGGGAGGTGCGATTGGGCGTCGAGGAGCCGGTCGAGCACGCCGGACCGCAGGTGGGCGAACGCCCCGGCGTCGTCGCGCTTGCGGTCGTCCAGGAGGAGCTCGTGCTCGCGGACGTCCAGGAGGCGGTCGCCGCAGTCCTGGATGGGGAGGGCAGCCACCTGTGGGTCGGACATGAGGATGATCTCGGTCAACAGGGTCTCCTGGGGAGGAGGGAATGACGGTGCGCGCCGCGACGGCCGGTGGGGTGTCCGCCACCGCCCCGGGTGTTGGGGCGGTGGCGGACGGACGGGTGGTTCAGACGAGGGCGGCCTCGACCAGGTCGGCGGCCCTGGCCGCGCTGCCGCCGGCGCGGACCTCGCGGCTGAGCTCGTCCAGCCGGGACGCCACGGCCGGGTCGCCGGTCAGCTCCAGTACGGCGGAGCGCAGCGCCTCCGGGGTGGCCTGCGCGGTGTCCAGTCGGCGGGCGACGCCGAGTTCGACCAGCCGGTCCGCGTTGTCGAACTGGTCGGCGGCCTGCGGCACCGCGACCATCGGCAGCCCGCAGTACAGGCCCTCGCTGCACCCGCCCATTCCGGCGTGGGTCACGAATGCGTCGGCCTGCTGGAGTACGGCGAACTGCGGCACCCACTGGTGCACTTCGATGTTGGCCGGGATCGTACCCAGTTCGGCCGGGTCGGTTGCCTGGCCGACCTGGAGCACGACGTGCCAGCCGGGCAGGTCGCCGAAGGCCTCCAGGCACGCGCGGTAGAAGTCGGGCTGGTGGGTGAAGGTGGAGCCGAGCGAGACCAGCAGCACCTTCTGCGCGCCCTCCGGACGGGTCCAGCCGCCCTGGTGCTCGCGGGCGCCGAGGCAGGGCCCGGCGAAGGAGAAGATCTGGGGATCGACCAGCTCGATCTCGGGCTGGAGCACCTGCGGGATGAGCGCCAGCCCGCGATCCGGGCGCAGCATGTACCCGAACGGGTCGCCCGCCGGCACGCCGTTGTCGGCGAGCCACTGCGCGAACCGCTCCGGGATCTTGTCCGCCTCCAAGGCCTCCCGCGCCATCTCGAAGCGCGCCAGGTGGGAGTCCTCCCGGATGATCATTGACGGCGAGATCAGCATGGACGGCACGCCCCAGCCGTCGGCCAGCGCCCGGCCCGCGTACGCCATGAAGTCGTACAGGACGAGGTCGGGCCGGTCGTCGTGGAAGGCCTCGCGCAGGCGCGGCAGCATCGCCTGCGCCTCCTCGAAGATCATGGTGTGCACGCCGGCCCCGATGTTGGGGTCGACCCCGCCCTTGACGATCGACAGGGTCGTGTCGTGGGGCACGAGTCGGGCGCCGGTGGACTCGATCTGCTCGGCGAACGACGGGTCGTTGACATAGCTGACCCGATGGCCGCGGGCGACGAGCTCCCGCACCACCTCCAGGCTGGGGTTGACGTGGCCGTGCGCCGGGATGTTCACCATGGCGATGTGTGCTGGTCGGGACATGTCGGGCCCTCTCCTCGTATGTCGCTAGGCGTCCTGCGTTCGACGAGCTGACTCATCGTCAACTCGCCTTTCAGAACAGTACGTAACGTTGGCGATCGTTGCGGTGACGGGGGGTGGGGTTCGGCCGAAGATCGGCCGGTGCGGAGGATCACATGGAGGGTCGCGAGACGGGTCGGTCGGGGTGAGGCCGCCCTCATGGCGCACGTCCACGGCCGAGTAGACACTGCGCGATCTCGGGGGCGGCGCGGAGCTGCCGCCTCGCGGGCCGGCTGGGTTCCGGGATCCAGAGCTTGTCGCGAAAGTGTGGGCCGGCGCTGGTTGTTAGGGTCCGGGGATGGCGCGTTTGAAGATCGAGATATCTGTCCCGGAGAGTCATGTCGAGAAGGTGATCGATGCTCTCCAAGCGGCCGGCGCGGGGCGGGTCGGCGACTACGCCCGGTGCGCCAGCACCTGGCGGGTCACGGGAACATGGAGGCCCTTGCCTGGTTCTCGGCCCTACGACGGTGAAGTGGGCGAAGTGCAGCAGGGCGAGGAGAGCAGGGTCGAATCCGTCTGCGATGCCGAGCAGGCCGAGGCGGTGCTGCGAGCAGTGCGCGCGGCTCATCCGTATGAGGAACCGGTCATCCACTTCCTGCCTTTGTACGAGCCGGGCGTCGAACGATGACCGAGCCGGTCGTGGCCACTCGTCGATGGTTGCGATCGGTGCGGTCACTTCGTGGCGGACAGCAAGCTTGCCGTATCGAGTCGCGACGGCTCGGTGCCTCTTGAAAGGTGTTGCCGCAGAGGCCCTTGGTTTATGCGTGCGGCGTGCCGTGCTCAAGGTACGCGGTCTCGCCCTGTGTCCGGGCGGCGTATGCGGCGCGGACTCGGCGGGCGAGCCGGGGGATGAGGAGCCCGTCGAGCCGGTCGACGTGGTGAAAGGAGTGTTCGCCGATCTCGACCTGGTCGACGGTGATGCGGTCGAGTTCGGCGGTCGGGAGAACCCCTCCGTCGAAGACGAAGAGGAGCTTGTCGCCCTCGGCGGGGTGGGGTGCCCAGTCGGCGACGAGCAGGCGGCCGATCGGCGGTGTGATGCCGAGTTCTTCCCTGACTTCCCGGGCCGCGCCCTCGCTCGGGGTCTCGCCCTCATGCAGGTAGCCGCCAGGGATCTCCCAACCGGGCTTGTAGGTCGGCTTCACGAGGAGGATGCGGTTCTCCTCGTCGAAGAACAGCACACCGGCGGCGGTGCGCGGCCGGGCCAGGGCTTCGTGCGGGGAGTGGGGGGGGGGGCGTCGTGTGTGGTCGGGGGCCCCACCCCCGCGGGGCGGGATGACCGGGGGGGGCCCGAAAGATTTAAG
>NZ_JBHXTQ010000013.1:28955-122679 GCF_042677305.1 Kitasatospora sp. NPDC127121
CGGTCACGGCGAGACTGTAGTCGCCGTGACCGACTCCCCTGGGCAGCTGGATCCGGGGCGTGCCCAATTCCGTTCTCCGGCTGCCTTGGTCGACCCGGCGGCCCTACGCTGATGGCATGGCTGTGGATCCCGCTCTGCCCGTAGGCCGGCGCATCCAGTACTACCGGGAGCGCGCCGGGAAGTCCCGTCCGGTGTTGGCCGCGCTGCTGGGGCGGTCGCCGAGTTGGCTGAAGCAGGTGGAGAACGGGGCGTTGCTGCCGCCGCGCCTGCCGATGCTCATGCGCATCGCTCAGCACTTGGGGGTCGATGATCTCTCGTTGCTGACGGGCGACGTCAGCATGCCCAGTGCGCTGTACTCGGGTGTGGAACACGCGGCACTGGACTCCGTCCGGCGGGCGGTTGACGGTGCGCAGCTCGGGTCGGCCGGTGGGCCGGTACCCAACCTCGACCACATCGAGGTTCAGCTGGCGAACGCCTGGCGGACCAGGATGACCAGAGGCGACCACCGGACCGCCTTGGCGGAGTTGCTGCCGGCGCTCGTGTCGGCAGCTTCCCGGGCAGTTGCGCATCAGGACTGCGCCGATCGGCGTCGGGCGGAGGTGATGTACGCCGGCGCACTGAACCTGACGCAGATGTATGCGGCCTTCCAAGGGGACGGCAATCTGGTCTGGCGGGTCGCCGAACGGGCGCTGGCGACCGCGCGGGCATCGGACGACCGGAGGGCGATCGCGCAGGCGTGCTGGTTCCTGGTGGAGGCGTTCCGGAAGTCCGGGCAGTGGGACAGCGCCCAGTCACTGACCGAGGAAGCTCTTCGCCTGCTCGGCCCCGTCCGCGGGGATTCGCCGGAACTGGCCTCGGCGTGGGCGGACATGGCATTCCATGCGGCCATCACGCATGCGGTCGCCGGTGAGGCCGGTGAGGCTTGGGGCTGGATCGACCGTGCGGCAGCCGTTGCCGAGCGCCTTCCCGCAGGCTTCTGGAGCGCCCCGACTTCGGTCTCCCGTCAGGCGGTTGGGCTGCACTCGGTCACTGTGGCGGTCGAGCTTCGCCAGACCGGCACCGCGCTTCGGTGGGCCCGGCGGTTGCCGGTGGCCGAGGTCACGGCGATTCCGCGCCGTGGCCGCCATCTGATCGAGGTCGCGCGGGCACACGCCCTTCGCGGGGAATCGGTGTCCGTGGTGGAACTGCTCACGGACGCCGTTGCGGTCGCGCCTGAGACGGCCCGGTGGAACGAGGAGACACGGGCCATGGTCCGAGGGTTGATTGATGGCCGTTCGCCGGTCCAGGAGGCCGGGCGTCGACTCGCCGAGTCGATCGGGATGGCCGCATAGAGGGCTGCCGGAATTGACCGATGACGCACGAGTCGCCGCGCGGCCGTCGTCAACTTCGCTTCCCTGCATGAGCGATGGCGTCCACCGGAGTTGTCCTGCTGCGGGCGCTCTGCTGCGCGGGCCCGCGAGGACGGGGCTCGCTCTCGAAGGGAGGCCGGGCGCACTCCGGGGAGCTCGGGCCCGGCCGGGGCGGGCGCCGCGCGTTTCAGGTGTCTCAGCTCTGGCCTGTGCGCCCCGGGCCTTGGTCCCGGGGTGCACGCTGTGAGTTCTGGTCTGTGATCGAGGTCAGGACGGGGCGAAGCAGGTCGAGGACGTGGGTCCAGTTGTACTTGTCGCGGCCTCCGCCGGACTTCGGCTTGTGGGGGATGTAGTCGCCGATCAGGACGCCCATCGAGCGGAGTCGTTCCAGGCTCTCGCCGTACGCGGGATGGGCTGCTTGGGCCGAGTTGACGTAGGGCTGAACGGCAGTGGGGATGCCGAGCCCGTACGCCTCGCAGAGGATGCCGAGCGCGAGGGTGTCGGATATCCCGGCGGCCCACTTGTTGACGGTGTTGAACGTGGCGGGCGCCACGGCGATGGCGTCCGCCGGGGGAAGCGGCTGGGGGATTGCGGGGGTGCGCCAAGCCGAGCGGATCGGGTAGCCGGTCTGGCGCTCGACGGTTTCCGGGTCGATGAACCCGAGCCCATGGGGGGTGGCGATGACGCCGACCTTCCAGCCTTCGGCGTGGGCGGCGCTGATCAAGGTGCCGACGTCGTCCGCGATGCCCGAGGCGCAGACGACGACGTAGAGGAACGGCTCGCGTTGGTCGGTCAACCCTGGACTCCCAATTCCTGGCAGAAGTGGCGAAGTTCCGGGACAGCGCCGTGACGGTCACGGGCGGCCATGTCGCCAACCAACCCCAGCACGCTGGGGCGCCGACGGATGTCTTCCGGCGCACAGCTCTCCGCGATTCTGAGCGCTTTGTATCCCTCGGCCAGTCTGCCTTGTTGGCTGTACGCCCGCGCGGAATCCACCCAGAGCGCGGCCCGTCGCTCGGGAACGGGGATGGGTCGGTGCAGCAGGGGCCGGGCAGCATGCAGTGCCGCTCCGGCATCATGCCGGAGACGATTGCTGAGTCGAGGGCGGCCAGGCTGTCGCGGCAGGCGGTGCGGGAGTTGGATCCGGCCGCGACACACGGGTACGGCATCCGCTGGGACCCGGCGGCGCGGCGTGAGCACCTGGAAGCCCGTGTGCGTGGGGCGAATTGGGCGTCCCGGTGGAACTGATGGAGGCGGATCGCGGCACCGCTTCGGGCCCGGTCGGCGACTGTGGGCAATGCGCCGACACCGTCGCGGGTGAGCACCGGGTGTGGCTGGATGGCCCGGGCTGTGTGATCGGCTGATGGCAGTGGCTGGGAAGTGCGCCCCGGGCTTGTGAGGCTGGGGTGCGCTGGGGGGTGCGCGTTTGCGCCGCCCGTTTGGGTGATGTGGTGGGGAGTTTGACGCTTGGTTAGCACATTACGGTGATCATTGTGTCGGCGCGGGCGTTCGGAGGGACGGCCTATGCGCGGCAAAAGTGAGCCCCGGCGGTGCAGGAACACCCCGGGGAATGGCACTAGGAGTGAAAGGCTCCCGAATGCACATTCATCGTATCCCGAAGCACTCGCCCGGGTACACGATCCTCGACAACGGCCACGTCGTCCGGAAGCACTCACTGAGTTGGGCGGCGCGTGGGCTGCTCAGCTACCTGCTCAGCCTGCCGGACGGTGCGCGGGAAGACATCCGGACGCTGGCGGCGAAGAGCGTCGAGGGCCGGGCGACGGTGGCGCGGGCGCTCCGTGAGCTGGAGGCGGCCGGGCACTACGTGCGGCGGACGCAGCGGGATCCGGTGACGGGGCAGGTGCGGACGATCGTCTCGGTGCACGAAGTGCCGGTGACGGGCAAGGCGGTTCACGCCCTGCCGCCGCTTCCCGCGTCCCCGGCCGCCGGTGGGCCCGGAGCTGGGGTGGCGTGCGCCGGGAAGGCGGGAAACCCTTCCGGAAAGGTGAGGGTGAAGGAAGCGGAAGTTCCTTCCGTCCCTCCGTCCGAGAAGTTGACGGCGGGCATGGTGCTGCTGCTCGAACTCGGGCGCAGGGACCCCAGGATGGCGCTGGCGGGCAAGCCGCTGTGCGATCAGGCCGCGCGGGTGGAGGGGTTGCTCGCGGGCGGGTGGAGCGGGGAGGCGCTGGCGGGGATTCTGGCCGCGCCCTTGCCGGAGAGGGTCACGCACAGCGTGGGGGCGGTGTTGGCGGGGAGGTTGGCGAAGGTGCCGCCCGTTCCGTTGACCCCGTTGGCCCCGTTGACTCCGAGGGCAAGCGGCGGGCCGCGCCGGCATGAGTGCCCTGGGCGGGACGGCTTGTGCGGGCGGCCCGTCGCCGGGGTCGGGCAGGTGTGCGGGGAGTGCCGGGCTCCGAGGGTGTCGCGGGCCTTGCCGTAGTCGGCCCCCGGGGTGGGGAAGCGGAGTTCACCCGCTCGGCGGCTGGGAGTCCGGCGGTTGGAACGCCACCGGTGCGTCGAAGGCGGCCCGGCGGGTGGCGCGGCGCAGGGCGCGCAGGACGGCGGTGCCGAGGGTGAGGCAGAGGACGACGGTGAGGGCGGCGCGGGGGAGGTCCCAGCCCAGCGACGTGGTGAGGCAGTAGGCGGCGAAGCGGACCAGGTTGGCGGGCAGCGGGTCGCCGGGGACGAAGGAGATGGAGCCGGAGAGCCCGGCGATGTACGGCCAGCCCTGGAGGTTCATGATCGTGCCGTAGAGGACGGAGGCCAGCGCGCCGTAGCCCGCGAGCAGCCAGAGTTCGCGCCGGCCGCGCAGGCGGGCGGAGCCCGGGAGCAGGCCGGCGCCGAGGCAGACCCAGCCCATGGCGAGCATCTGGAACGGCAGCCAGGGCCCGACGCCGCCGGTGAGCAGCGCGGACGCGAACATCGACAGCGAACCGAGGACGAAGCCGAAGCCCGGCCCGAGCACCCGGCCGGACAGCACCATGAGGAAGAACATGGGCTCCAGCCCCGCCGTGCCCGCGCCGAGCGGCCGCAGTGCCGCGCCCGCCGCGGCCAGCACCCCGAGCAGGGCCACGGACTTGGCGTCCAGGCCGGGCGCGCCGCCGCCCGCCGTGCGGCCCTCGGAGATCTGGGCGATGACGACGGCGAGGAGCATCGGCAGTAGCAGGGCGAACAGCCAGGGGGCGTCGGTGGCGTGGCCGACCAGGGCGGACTTGGTGGAGGCGAGCAGCGGCCAGCCGAAGGCCGTCACGCCGACGAGGGAGGTCAGGAGCAGGGCCGTTACGGATCGGCGGCCGAGCGGGACGGGGCGACCAGCAGGAACGCCGGAAGGAACAGGGCGGCTCATGCGCTCAGCGCCTCCGCTACCTGGCGGACGGTGAGCCACGGGCCGGGGGCCAGCACCTTGGCGACCTGCGGGGCGAACGCGGGGGAGGAGACGACGACGTCGGCCGTCGGGCCGTCGGCGACGATCTCGCCCTCGGCCAGGATCACGGTGCGGTGGGCGAGTTCGGCGGCGAGTTCGACGTCGTGGGTGGCCAGCAGGACGGCGTGGCCTTCCGTCGCGAGGTCGCGCAGGATCTCCACCAGCCGGGCCTTGGCGGCGTAGTCGAGGCCGCGGGTCGGCTCGTCGAGCAGCAGCAGCGGGGGCCGGGCGGTGAGTACGACGGCGAGCGCGAGGGTGAGCCGCTGGCCTTCGGAGAGGTCGCGCGGGTGGGCGGTGTCGGCGATGCCGGGCAGCAGTCGTTCGACCAGGGCGCGGCAGGTGCCGGGGGTGGCGTCCGCGTCGGTGTCGGCGGCGGCGCATTCGGCGGTGACGCTCTCGCCGTAGAGGAGGTCGCGCGGGTCCTGCGGGACGAGGCCGACCTGGCGGATCAGTTCGGCCGGGCGGGTGCGGTGCGGGGTGCGGCCGCCGACCGTCACCCGGCCGGAGGCGGGGGCGTGCAGGCCGACCAGGCTGCCCAGCAGGGTGGACTTGCCGGCGCCGTTGCGGCCCATCAGGGCGGTGATCTCGCCGGGGTGCAGCGCCAGGTCGACGCCGCGCAGGGCCTGGACGGGGCCGCGCCGGACGGCGAGGCGCTCCGCGGCGGCGGTCGGGGCGGCGGTCGAAGCAGGGGCGGCGGTCGGAGCAGGGGCGGAGGTCGGAGCCGCAGGGGCCGTGCTCGGGTGCAGGCCGTCCAGCCGGGAGCGCAGCCCGGCGGCCTTGCGGCGGGCGTCGCGGACGGACAGCGGCAGCGGCCGCCAGCCGGCGAGCCGTCCGAGGCCGACCACCGGCGGGTGCACCGGCGAGTGCGCCATCACCTCGGCGGGCTCGCCGAGGACGGGTGGGGCGCCCGGGGTGAGCAGCAGCACCTGGTCGGCGTACTGGACGACGCGCTCCAGCCGGTGCTCGGCCATCAGCACGGTGGTGCCGAGGTCGTGCACGAGCCGCTGGAGGACGGCCAGCACCTCCTCGGCGGCGCCCGGGTCCAGCGCCGAGGTGGGCTCGTCGAGGACCAGGACGCGCGGGTGCACGGTGAGCACCGAGCCGATCGCGACGCGCTGCTGCTGGCCGCCGGAGAGGGAGGTGAGGGCGCGGTCGCGCAGGTCGGCGAGGCCGAGCAGGTCGAGGGTCTCCTCGACCCGGCGTCGCATCACGTCGGCGGGCAGGCCCAGGGACTCCATGCCGTAGGCGAGTTCGTCCTCGACGGTGTCGGTGACGAAGTGCGCCAGCGGGTCCTGGCCCACCGTGCCCACCAGGTCGGCGAGTTCGCGCGGCCGGTGTTCGCGGGTGTCCCGGCCGCCGACCGTGACCCGGCCGTGCAGGGTGCCGCCGGTGAAGTGCGGGACGAGCCCGCTCACCGCGCCCAGCAGGGTGGACTTGCCGGAGCCCGACGGGCCCACCAGCAGGCAGAGTTCGCCTTCGGGGACGGTCAGGTCGACGTCCGCGACGGCGGGGGCGGCGGCGTCCGCGTACCGGACGGAGACCTGCTCGAAGGTGATCACGAAGCCCTCCGGGGCGGGGTCGGGGCGGCGTACGCCGGTACCAGGCCGAGCAGTACGGCCAGTACGGCGGCCAGCGGCAGCGCGGGGACGGTCGGCGGGACGACGGTGGGCGCGAAGGCGGCCGGGTCGCGCGTGGACAGGTAGATGGTCAACCCGGCGACGGCGGCTCCCGAACCGGCGGTCAGCCACTCGGGCAGTGCCCAAGGGTCGGGCCGGTAGCGGGTTCTGACGGATCGTCGGCTGCCCAGTAGCAGCCCGGCGAAGGCGGCGGCCAGGCCCAGTAGCAGCACCGGTGGCGCCCAGCCCGCGCCGCCGGCGGTCAGCAGCCCGTACGCGGCCAGGCAGATTCCGAGCAGGCCGGCCAGGGTGAGCGCGGCCGTCGCCCGGGCGAGCCGGCGCGGGACGTCCGCGGTGCGGCCGAAGCCGCGGGTGTCCATCGCCGCGGCCAGCGCCACCGAACGCTCCAACGCGCCCTCCAGGACGGGCAGTCCGACGCTCAGCACGGCGGCGATCCCCCGGTCGGTGCGGCCGCGCAGGCGGCGGGCCGCCCGCAGCCGGCGGACGTCCGCGACCAGGTTCGGCGCGAAGGTCATCGCCACCACCACCGCCACGCCCGCCTCGTACAGCGCGCCGGGCAGGGCGCGCAGCAGGCGGGCCGGGCTGGCCAGCGCGTTCGCGGCGCCCACGCAGACCAGCAGGGTGGCCAGGCGCAGCCCGTCGTACAGCGCCGCGAGCAGGCCCTCCACGGTCACCCGGCCGCCGATCCGCACTCCCTGCGCCCAGGTGGGAAGCGGCACTTCGGGCAGCGTGAACAGCACGTGCGTGCCCGGGACGGGCGAGCCGAGCAGCACCGCGAACACCAGCCGGATGCCCAGCACCAGCAGGCCCAGCCGCAGGAACGCGCCGTACGAACGCGACCAGGGCGCGTCGCCACGGCGGGCCGCGACCACGTACCCGGCGACGGCGGCGAGCAGCAGCAGGAGCACCGGATTGGTGGTGCGGGTCGCCGCCGCGCCCAGCCCGAGCGCCCACAACCACCAGGCCCCGGGGTGCAGTTGCCGGGGTCCGGTGGGCGGGCGGGTGGCGCGGGCGGTGCTCATGGGTCAGTCCAGGTGGAGGGGTCCGGAGGGGTATGGGAAGGGGGAAGGCGGCGTCAGGAGGTGCGGCGGCGGCGCGCCTGCCAGACGGCACCGCCGGCCAGCACGGCGATCAGCGCGCCACCGGCGATCAGGCCGACGTCCGGGCCGGAGTCCGAGCCGCCGCCGGACGGGCCGGCCGGCTTGGCCGCCGACCCGAGCTGGTCGGCGCACCCGGCCTTCGGGAAGCCCGCGATGGCGCAGAGCAGGCCGTTGGCGTCGTAGCGCAGCGGCGGGGCGACGGCGGCCAGCACCTCGGCCGAGGTGGCGTTCGAGACGACGCTGGCGCACGCGCTCCGCTGCTCGGGCGGAGCCTCGGCGGAACCGGAACCGGAACCGGAACCGGAACTGGAACCGGAAGCGGAACTGGAACCGGAACCCGAGTCCGAGTCGGAACCCGAGCCCGAGCCGGAGTCGGCGGCGGTGCCGAAGTCCAGCACGACGGCGACCCGCTTACGGCCCGCCTGCGTGGGCGTGTCCGCGCAGAGGGCGGCGAAGTCGCCCGCCGCCCGGGGCTGCGCGGCCTGCTGCCCGCCGTCCGGACTCACCGCGAACCGCCACCCGTCGACGGCCCCGTCCGGTGGCACGGCGACGGCCGGCCCCTGCTGCTGGTACAGCCACCCGTCGCCGGTGCCACGCCAGAACGACCAGTACCGGTACCCCGTCGCCGCCTCCGCCGGCGCCCCCGCGACCAGCAGGAGCACCGCACCGAGCAGCGGGACGAGGACGCGGCGGCCACAGCTGCGGCCCAGGCGGACCGGGCGGGGTGTCACAGCCTCTGGCCGCGCTTGCGCTGGAGGCTGAGGAGGAGGCCGCCGCCGAGGCCGATGAGGAGGCCGACGATGATCGGCCAGTACTGGCCGATGCCGCCGTCCTTCTTGGACGCCGCCGTCGTCGGTGCGGGGCTGGCGGTGGCCTTGGGTGCCGGGCCGAGGGCGGTGAGCTGGGCGGTCAGCGGGGCGGTGTCGCGCTGGGCGGCCTGGGCGACGAGCAGGAGGCTGGCGGTGGCGGCGGCGTCGGTGCCGTCCTTGGTCCAGCCGGCGCCTTCCTTGGCGAGCCAGTCGACGGCGCCGGCAGCCTGCTGGGGGTGGCCGCTCTGGATGAGGCCGAGGGCGGCCCAGGCGGTGGCGTTGTAGTCGGGGGTGGGGGCGGCGCCGGGGGTGGTGAGGGTGAGGTGGTTGCCGCCCGCGGCGAGCTGGGCGGTGAGGTACGCCCCGGCGGCCTCGCCGGAGTCGGCGTGCGCGACCGGAGCAGCCGTGGCGGAGGTGGCGGCGGAGTCGCAGCCGAGGGCCTTGGGGGCGGCGTCGGTGCGGGCGGTGGTGGCGACCGGGAGGTGGCCGCCGGCGGCGGCGAGCGAGGCCTGGGCGCTGGCGAGGGTGTTGGGGGCGAGCGTGCCGGAGGACGGGTCGGGCTGGTAGGCGAAGGCGCCGCGCTGGTCGGCGGGGGCGGCGCAGCCGAGCTGGAAGTGGGCGAGCCCGTCGAAGGCGTTCCTGCCCGCCTTGGCGACGCCGGCCGGGTCGGTCTTGGCGGCGAAGAGGGCGTTCACGGCGAGGCCGGTGGAGTTGGCGTCGCCGGGGCTGACGGGGTTGTAGGGCCAGCTGCCGTCGGCGTTCTGGGTGGCCTTGAGCCACTGGACGCCCTTGTCGACGGCTTCCTGGTGCCCGCCGAGGGCGACGAGGGCCTGGACGGCGACGGCGGTGGCGTTGCTGTCCTCGGTCTTGGGGTCGCAGGCGGCGCCGGCGGCCCGGAAGGAGGGCCAGCCGCCGTCCTCGCACTGCTGTCCGGTGAGCCAGCCGACGGCGGAGTCGGCCGGGGTGGTTTTGGCCGCCGCGAGCGCGGTGAGCGCGAGGGACTGCCGCCAGACGCCGTCGTACGTCGGGTCGCCCTTGCCGTAGAGGCCGTCGGGGACGGCGGCGGGGGTGGGCGCGGGGCTGTCGGCGAGGGCCGGTCCGGCGGTGGCGCCGGCGAGGAGTGCGGCGGACAGGGCGGCGGCGCCCAGGCGGGCGGCGGTGAGCATGGTGGAGGTGTGCCTTTCGGTGAGCGGTGGTGGCCCGGCGGGGCCGTTCCGTAGTCCTCGACGGTGCCGGGCGGTGCGCGTGGCGGGCCCGGGCTGGCCGCTCGCCCCTCCACGGGCGGTCCGACTCGCCGGGGCCGTCGCGGGGGCCGGGCTCACGGTTGCGGGGTCAGCGCCGGATTCGCACCGGCTTCCCCCGGGGGAGGGACGGGATGAAGTTGTGCTGTCCGTCGACTTTAACCGCCGGGGGCGGTCGGCCCCTCCTGTCCGGGCAGGAACAGGTTCCAGTCAGGGCGGGGTCAGGGCAGGGTGAGCAGCCGGGCCGCGGTGTGCAGGTCGGCCCGGACCTCGGCGATCGAGGCGCGGCCGGAGAGCCAGGCGACCAGGGCGGAGTGCCAGGTGTGCTCGATCACCCGGACGGCCGCGCGCTGGCTCTCACTGGGTGGCCCGGACTGGCCGATGGCGTCCAGGATGAGCTGGCCGGTGGCGGTGCTGACCTGGTCCACCTCGGCGCCGACGGAGCGGTCCGCGAAGGACAGCGCCCGGACCATCGCCTCGGCGAGCAGCGGTTCGCGCTGGAGCGCGTGGAAGGCGCGGGTGAGCGTGTCGGCGACGCGCGGGGCCGGTTCGGGGTCGGTCGGCGGGTGGCGCCGGATGTGCTCCTGGAGGCCCTGCAACTGCTCCAGCATGACCGCGACCAGCAGGTGCACCTTGGACGGGAAGTACCGGTAGAGCGTGCCGAGGGCGACCTGCGCGGTCTCCGCGACCTCCCGCATCTGCACCGCCTCGTACCCGCCGCGGGCGGCCAGGGCGGTGGCGGCCCGCAGGATCCGGCGCCGGCGTTCGGCCTGGCGGGCGGTCAGCGGCGGCTCGCCCGGCTGCGCGGGGGGCGGGGTGGTGGGGCTCGTGGAGGTGGTCGGCGGCGGCAAGGAGTGCTCCCGGGGCGCGTGGGTGGCGGCGTGCTCCACAAGGTCGGCAGGGTCGGCGTGGCGGGAATCACCAGCCCTGGCTCCTGAGGGAAAGCTACGGGCCGGTATCTTCGAGGTCTCTCATTGTTCACATGGTCGATGACGAGTTCCACAGCCACTGAAACCTGATCTACTTTAGCGACCGGCGGCAGCGCCGTCGCCAACGCAGAGACAGCAGCAGCACAGGAATAGCAGCTAGAGATGAGGGCCCGAGGATGACCGCGCAGCCGCTGCGGATTGCCCTGCTGTCGTACCGCGGGGACCCCTTCTGCGGCGGTCAGGGCGTGTACGTGCGCCACCTCTCCCGTGAGCTGGCCAGGCTCGGCCACCACGTGGACGTGATCGGTGCCCAGCCGTACCCGGTGCTGGACGAGGTCGACGGCCCCGGCTCGGTGCGCCTGGTCGAGCTGCCCAGCCTGGACCTCTACCGCGCCGAGGACCCGTTCCGCACGCCCGCCCGCGGCGAGTTCCGCAGTCCGGTGGACGTGCTGGAGTTCGCCACCATGCGCACCGGCGGCTTCCCCGAGCCGCTGACCTTCTCGCTGCGCGCCCGCCAGTACCTGGCCCGGCACAAGGGCCGCTACGACGTGGTGCACGACAACCAGACGCTCGGCTACGGCCTGCTCGGCCTGGCCCGGCACGGCTTCCCGCTGGTCACCACGATCCATCACCCGATCACCGTGGACCGGCAGTTGGAGCTGGACGCGGCCACCACCCGGGTCAAGCGGCTGTCGCTGCGCCGCTGGTACGCCTTCACCCGGATGCAGCGCCGGGTCGCCGCCCGGCTGGACCACGTGATCACCGTCTCCGGCACCTCGCAGCGCGAGATCGCCGAGCACCTGGGCGCCGCGCCGGGCGCGATCTCGGTGGTGCCGATCGGCGCCGACACCCGGCTCTGGTCGCCCTCCGAGGAGATCGCCCGCGTCCCCGGACGGATCGTCACCACCTCCAGCGCGGACGTCCCGCTCAAGGGCCTGGTGTTCCTGGTCGAGGCGCTGGCGAAGGTGCGCACCGAGCGCCCCGCGCACCTGGTGGTGGTCGGCAAGCCGCAGAAGGAGGACGGCCCGGTGGCGGAGGCGGTGCGCCGCTTCGGGCTGGCGGACCACATCGAGTTCCGCAGCGGCCTGACCGACCAGGAGCTGGTCGACCTCTACCGCTCGGCCGAGGTGGCCTGCGTGCCGTCGCTGTACGAGGGCTTCTCGCTGCCCGCCGCCGAGGCGATGGCCACCGGCACCCCGCTGGTCGCCACCACCGGCGGCGCGATCCCCGAGGTGGCCGGGCCGGACGGGGAGACCTGCCTGGCCGTGCCGCCGGGGGAGCCGGACCGGCTGGCGGCGGCGCTCGGCCGGCTGCTGGACGACCCGCGGCTGCGCGCCCGGCTCGGCGCGGCCGGCCGGGAGCGGGTGCTGGCCCGGTTCACCTGGGCGCGGGCCGCCGAGCTGACCGCCGACGCCTACCGGGCGGCGATCGCCACCGGGGCCGGCGCCCGGGCCCGCTCCGGGCCGGGCTGGCGGTACGTGCCCTGAGTCGCTCCGGCCGCCCTGCGCGGCGCCCGCCCGGCGGCCCCGGCCGCCCGGTGCGGAGCGGTAGCGGATCGAACTGACGCGGCGTCAAGTCCGCTTGGTAGCAAAAGGAATGGGAGCCCTGCAGTGCTGACCGTCGATTTCTCGCGCTTCCCGCTCGCCCCCGGCGACCGGGTGCTCGACCTGGGCTGCGGCGGGGGCCGGCACGCGTTCGAGTGCTACCGCCGCGGCGCCAACGTGATCGCCCTCGACCAGAACGCCGAGGAGATCGCCGAGGTCCAGAAGTGGTTCGCCGCGATGGAGCAGGCCGGTGAGGCCCCGGAGGGCGCGTCGGCGGTCGCGATGGAGGGCAACGCGCTGGCGCTGCCGTTCGAGGACGACTACTTCGACAAGATCATCATCTCCGAGGTGATGGAGCACATACCCGACGACAAGGGCGTGCTCAACGAGATGTTCCGGGTGCTCAAGCCGGGCGGGCTGCTCGCCGTCACCGTGCCGCGCTGGCTGCCCGAGAAGATCTGCTGGACGCTGTCCGACGAGTACCACGAGGTCGAGGGCGGCCACATCCGGATCTACCGGGGCGACGAACTGCTCGGCAAGCTCAAGGACGCCGGCCTGGAGCCCTACGGCACCCACCACGCGCACGCGCTGCACTCGCCGTACTGGTGGATCAAGTGCGCGGTCGGCGTGAACAACGACAAGGCACTGCCGGTCAAGGCCTACCACCAGCTGCTGGTCTGGGACATCGTCGGCACCCCGGTGATCAGCACCCTCACCAAGGCCGCCGAACGGGCGCTCAACCCGGTCATCGGCAAGAGCTTCGTCGCCTACGCGTCCAAGCCGCGGCGGACCGAGTCCGGGCGCGTGGACGCATGACCGCCGCCGTCCCCGAGGCACTGCTGCTCGACGGGGTGCTCGACGCCGAGCAGGCCGCCGGCACCGTCCGCAGCATCCTGGCCGAACAGCTCCCCGACGGCGCCATACCCTGGTTCGCCGGCCACCACCTCGACCCGTGGGACCACACCGAGGCCGCCATGGCCCTCGACACCGCCGGCGAGCACGCCGCCGCCGAGGCCGCCTACCGCTGGCTCGCCGCCACCCAGAACCCGGACGGCTCCTGGTACGCCGCCTACACCGACGGCGCCGTCACCGACCGGGCCAAGGAGACCAACTTCTGCGCCTACGTGGCCGTCGGCGTCTGGCACCACCACCTCAGCGCCGGCGACGACGCCTTCCTGGACTGGATCTGGCCCGTCGTCCGGCGCGCCCTGGACTTCATCGTCGGCCAGCGGCTGCCCGGCGGCCCGATCGCCTGGCGCCTCGACGAGGACGGCACCGCCACCGACGAGGCGCTGCTCACCGGCTCGTCCAGCATGCTGCACGCGCTGCGCTGCGGGCTGGCCATCGCCGAGTACCTGGAGGAGCCGCAGCCCGACTGGGAGCTCGCCGCCGGCCGGCTGGGGCACGCCATCACCCACCACCCCGAGCGGTTCCTCGACAAGGGCCGCTACTCGATGGACTGGTACTACCCGGTGCTCGGCACCGGACTGCGCGGCGACGCGGCGCTGGAACGGATCGACCGGGACTGGGACCGCTTCGTCGTCCCCGGGCTCGGCGTGCGCTGCGTCAGCGACCGCCCGTGGGTGACCGGCGGCGAGAGCGCCGAACTCGCCCTCGCGCTCTGGGCGATCGGCCGCTCCGACCGCGCCGTGGAGATCCTGCGCTGGATCCAGAAGCACCTGCGGCACGAGGACGGCTCCTACTGGACCGGGTACGTCTTCGAGGACGACGCCGTCTGGCCGGAGGAGCGCACCACCTGGACGGCCGGCGCACTGCTGCTCGCGGTCGCCGCGCTCGGCGGCGACCCGGCGACGGTCGCGGTCTTCGGCGGGGAGCAGCTGCCCGCCGGGCTGGTGGTCCAGGACTGCTGCTGAGGCCCGTAGCCGTGGCCGATGCCGGTACGGACGGCTGAGGCCCGTACGACTGCTGAGGCCCGTACGACGGTTGAGGCCCGTACGGGCAACGCGAAGGGGTGGGGCCGGAGAGATCCGGTCCCACCCCTTCGTCGTACTGGCGGGGGCGTCAGCCGCGCTGGATGCCCGAGGTGTCGGCCAGCAGGCCGACGGTGCCGTCCTGCAGCTGGGCGACCAGCGCGCTGCCGCGCTGCTCGACCGCCAGGTACCAGGTGCCGGGCACCAGCTCGCCGACGGGGGCGCCCGCCGGGTTGTCCTTCGACGCCAGCGAGCGCGGGGCCGGGACGGCGAACCAGAACGGTGCGAAGTCGGCCGCCGGGGCGGCCGGGGTCGGCTGCGGCTGCGCGGCCGGGACGGGCTGCGGGGCGGCGGCCGTGTCCTGCGGCTGACCGGCCTGCACCGGCTGGGCCTGGCCGGCCGCCGGGTAGCCGTAGCCACCCGGCTGGGCGCCGTACGCCGGGGCCTGGTTCGGGTCCTGGCCCGGGGCCGGGTAGCCGTACTGGCCGGGCTGCGCCGGCTGGCCGGGCTGGCCCGGGGCCGGGTAGCCGCCCTGGTAGGGGACGGCCGCCGGACGGTCGGCGACCAGCGGGGCCTTCAGCGCGGGCACCAGCGGTGCGGCCGCGGCCGCACCGGCCAGCACGATCAGCGCGATGAGGCCGAGCCAGGCGCCGAAGCCGTGCCCGAAGCTGCCGCCGGCCGGGCCGCCGCCCAGCGACCACAGCGCCGTCCACAGCGCGACGACGGCGAAGGCGATGCCCCACTGGTCCAGCCGCAGGCCGAGCACCTGGCGCCCGGCCGCGGCCTCGCCCTGGAAGCGGTGCAGCAGGATCAGCACCGCGGCGGCGATGCCGAGCAGGTAGATCGACGGCAGGATGGGGAACAACTGGGTGCTCCACGCGTTCTGCGACGTGTCGCCGCAGTACCGGCCGGTGCAGTCCACCGTCCAGTAGGGCAGGAAGGAGGCGATGAAGAGCAGGACGGCCGCGCCGGCGACGGCGGCGTCTCCCCTGGTGAGAGCGCGCAGATTCACTAACGTTCCCCTCGTTGACGTGTCGTGGACGGCGGTTCGTGCGGTCGGGCTGACCGGCCGAAACTCCCGAACGGACCAGAAGCCTAGGCCCAACCGCACCGCCGGTGCACGGCGGGACCGGGAATGGGGCGAAGTCGTTGCCAAAGGCGCGACCCGGGCGGCGCGCACGCCGTCCGCCGCCCCGGCCCAACTCCCTTACCGGGTGGTCAGATACGCCGTCAGCGCGTCGGCGATCCCCTGGGCCGCCCGCTGCCGCCACTGAGGATCCGTCATCCGTTTGGCGTCCACCGGGTTGCGCATGTTACCGCACTCGATGAACACCTTCGGCACCGTGGACAGGTTCAGGCCGCCCAGGTCGGAGCGGGTGTCCAGGCCGTCGCTCGCGGTGTAGTCCGCGTACGGCTCGCCCGTCGCGGCGCGGAAGTGCTCGCGCAGCAGCAGGCCGAGCCGGCGCGAGGGCTCGACGATCGCCGCGTTGTCCGCCTTCCCGGCCGCCACCTTCGCCGGGAGGATCACGTGGAACCCGCTGCCGCCCGCCGGACCGCCGTCCCCGTGCACCGACAGCGCCACGTCGGCGTGCGCGTCGGCGCCGGCCCGGGCGCGCTCGTCGATGCAGGGGCCCCACGGGCGGTCGCCGTCCTGCGCCAGCACCACCGTCGCGCCGCGGGCGGCCAGGATGGCGCGGGCCCGGTGGGAGACGTCCAGGGCGTACTCGGCCTCGGTGTAGCCGGAGTTGGTCTCGGTGCCGGTGGTGTCGCACTGCTTGCGGGAGTTGCCGATGTCGACCAGGCGGTTGATCTCGGCGGTGTGCGCGGAGTTGCCGGGGTTGTGGCCGGGGTCGAGCAGGATGGTGCGGCCGGTGAGCGCGGTGGGGGAGACCGGGGTGTCCGACGGGGCGGGCGTGTTCGGCGTCTGGGCTGGGGCGGGGGTTCCCGGCGTGGTGGTTCCCGGTGCGGTGGCCTCCGGGGTGGTGGCTTCCGGCGTGGTGGTTCCGGTCGGGGAGGTGGCCGGTGCGGCGGTGCCGGTCGGGGAGGTGGCCGGCGCGGCGGTGCCGCCCACCGCGGCGGAGTGGCCGAGGGACTGCCAGCCCAGCCAGCCCGCCAGGCAGAGCGGAACGGCCGCGCCCACCGCCGTGGTGGCGCGCAGCAGGGTGGAGCGGCGGGGCGGGCGGGAGTTCGGGCCGGTCACGGGTGGATCAGATCCTGTCCTGGGTGCGCGGGGTGAGGCCGTACGTGTCGGCGATCGGCTTCCACTTCCCCGCGAAGTCCTTCTTCGCCTGGGTGGCCTGCGGGTTGAGCTCGTCGGCCCGCTTCTTGTCGGCGGTGTTCGGGGCCGAGCCCGAGCAGCCCTGGCCGGCGACCGCCCGCGCCCAGTTCGCGTACGCCCGGTCGATGTCGGCCGACAGCTGCCAGGCGGACTTCAGCGACGCCATCGCGTCCGCGCCGCCCGGCACGTCGGAGGCGCTCAGCCCGGCGAGCTTGCGCAGCAGTCCGTCGCGCTGCTTGGCGCCGTTGTCGAACACCTGCGCCGCGCTCTCGATGTCGGCCTTCGCCGGGCAGCTGCTCACCTTGGCGACCGCGCTGCCGATCGGGGCCTTCGCGCTCTCGCCCTCGGTGAGCAGGCCGTCCAGGGCCTGCGCCTGCGTCTTGGCGTTGGCGCCGGCACCGCTCGCGGTCGGGGACGGCGCCGCGGCGGACGAGGCCGGGTCGGTGGCGCCGTTCGGCGCGGCGTCCGTACCGGTGGGCGCCGGGCCCGCCGACGGGTTCCCGGTGGACGTCGCGGAGGCGGACGGCGGGGCGGGCGAGGCCTGGTCCTTCTTGTCGCCGCTGTTCCGGGCGGCCACCAGCAGGCCGCCGCCGACCGCCACCACCAGGAGCAGCGCGAAGCCGATCAGCAGCGGCGCCTTCCGGTTGCTCGGGCGGTCCTCGTCGTCCAGGTCCTCGTAGCCGACGGGGTGGTCGGCGGGGTAGGCGGCGGGGTAGTCGGGCTGTCCCTGGTACGGGACGTACGGGGGCTGCTGCGGGCCGGCGGGCGGCTGCGGCGGGTACACGTAGCCGGGGCCGGGGGCCTCGCCGGACACGTAGCCGGGGCCCGGGGTCTGCGCGGACGCGCGGGAGGGGAACGGCGCCGGCGGCGGCACGGACGGCGGCTGCGGGGCGGCCAGGTACGGGCGGGCGCCCAGCGGCGGGCCCTGGTCCCCGACGGCGCCGGCGGTGGGCTGAGCGGGGGCGGGCTGCGCCGGGTTCGGCTGCGCCGGGGTGGGCTCGGCGGGTCGCTGCGGGCCGCGCACCCAGCCGCCCGCGCCGCCGCGCGCGGTGGGGTCCCAGACTGCCGGAGCGGTGTTGTGCTGGTCCGTCATGTGCCGCTAGCCCCCACCGTTAGCCCCCACCGTCCGCCGATGCTCTGCCTGGTGCTGCGCGGACACCGTACCGTTCGAACCTCCGCCCGACAGCTCCGGCACGACGTTAGAGCATCCGTGCAGGGCTGTGGGGCCGCTCGGCGGATCGGCCGGCGGATCGGCCGGCGGATCGGGCGGTGGGCGGCTAGGGCGGCTAGCTCGCGGCGGTCCGGCGCAGGACGCGCAGCGAGCCCGTCACCGAGACCTCCTCGAAGCCCTCGGCCAGCGCCCGCAGGTACACCCGGTACGGGGCCTGGCCGCCGTCCGCCGGGTCCGGGAACACGTCGTGCACCACCAGCAGCCCGTCCGGCGCCAGGTGCGGGGCCCAGCCCTCGTAGTCGCCGGTCGCGTGCTCGTCGGTGTGCCCGCCGTCGATGAACACCAGGGCCAGCGGCCGCCCCCACAGCGCCGCGATCCGCGGCGAGCGGCCCACCAGGGCCACCACGTGCTCCTCCAGCCCGGCGGCGTGCAGCGTCCGGCGGAACCGCGGCAGGGTGTCCATCAGCCCCACCTCCGGGTCCACCAGCGTCGGGTCGTGGTACTCCCAGCCGGGCTGCTGCTCCTCCGAGCCGCGGTGGTGGTCCACCGTCAGCGCGGTCGTCCCGGTCTCCCGGGCGGCCGCCGCCAGCAGGACCGCCGAGCGGCCGCAGTAGGTGCCGATCTCCAGCAGCGGCAGACCGGTGCGCCGCGCCGCCGTCACCGCCGCCGCGTACAGCGCCAGCCCCTCGTCCACCGGCATGAACCCGGTGGCCGCCTCGAACGCCGCCAGCACCTCGGCCGCCGGGCGGACACTCTCCAGCAGGTCGGACATGACGGTGCTCCTCGGGCTCGGGACGTGCGCGAACGCGTTCGACCCGGACCCTACTCGACGGTAGAGGGGTGGACCACAGCGGCCCTGGAACGTGTTCTAGTCGGGTCGGGTCGCCCGTGTCAGAATCGGGCCCGACCGTGGAAACCGAGCACACGAGGCACACCGGGAGCAGCCCCATGCGCGCAGCCGTCCTGCACAAGACCGGCCAGGAGACCCTCGACGTCCGGGAGGACGTGACGGCCGTCGGCTTCGGGCCGGGCGCCGTACGGGTCCGGATGCGCGCCGCCAGCCTCTGCCACTCCGACCTCTCGGCGATGAGCGGCGTCCTGCCGCAGCCCGCGCCGTTCGTCCCCGGGCACGAGGGGGCCGGGGAGGTCGTGGAGGTCGGTGAGGGCGTGACCGGCGTCGCCCCCGGCGACCGCGTGGTGCTCTGCTGGATGGCGCCCTGCGGCCGCTGCGCGCACTGCGAGCGGGGCCGCGGCCACCTGTGCATCGCCAGCCTGCGGCGGCTCGGCGCGCCCGGCTTCCGCTTCGAGGACGGCGGCGCGGCGGTCGAGGCCTCCGGGTTCTACGGCACCGGGGCGTTCGCCGAGGAGGTCGTGGTCGCCGCGGACGCCGTCATCAAGGTGCCCGCCGACCTGCCGTACGAGGCCGCCGCGCTGATCGGCTGCGGGGTGACCACGGGCGTCGGCGCCGCCGTCAACACCGCCCGGGTCGAACCCGGCGCCTCCGTCGCGGTGATCGGCGCGGGCGGGGTCGGGGTCGCCGCCGTGCAGGGCGCCCGGGTCTGCGGCGCCGCCCGGATCACCGTCGTCGACCCGGTCGTCTCGCGCCGCGAGCGGGCACTGGCCTTCGGCGCGACCGAGGCGATCGCCCCCGAGGACCTCAAGGCGGCGGCGAAGGGCCTGCCCGGCGGCGGCTTCGACTACGTATTCGAGGCCGTCGGCCGGTCCGCCACCGTCCGGGCCGGCTACGACGCGGCCCGGCGCGGCGGCGCGGTCGTGGTGATCGGCGCCGGCGCGCAGGACGACCTCGCGCAGTTCACCATGGGCGAGCTGTTCTTCAACGAGAAGCGCCTGCTGCCCTCGCTCTACGGCGGGGCGCCGGTGGCCCGCACCATCGCCCTGGTCGTCGACCTGTGGCGGGCCGGGCGGATCGACCTCGACGGCATGATCAGCCACCGCGTCGACCTGGCGGACGTCAACGAGGCGATCGCCCAGATGCGCAGCGGCGAGGCGCTGCGGACGGTCGTGACGCTGGGGCGTTGAGCCGCGCGCCCTCCCCGAACCCGGGACCCCGAACCCAGGACCCGGGACCCCGAACCCAGGACCCAGGACCCCGAACCCAGGACGCGACGAGGGCCCGCCGGGGGGTGCTCCCCCCGACGGGCCCTCCCGGTGCGGGTGTGCTCAGCCCCGGTCCGCCGCGGCGCGGTGCCGGCCGTGCGGGTCGGCCTCGGGCGTGTCGTCGGCGGCGGACCGGCCCCGGTGCCGGCCGTGCGACGAGGCGTCCCAGGCGGTGCTCTCGTCGGCGTCGGTCCCGTTGGCCGTGGGTCCGGTGGTGTCGGTGAGGGTGTCGGACATCAGAAATCGTCTTTTCCGTGCGGAGGGTGCAGGTCATCGGCGCCCGGCCGGCGCTTGGCGGCGCGCGGTCGGGTCCCCGATCGGGCGCTCGGTACGCGCCACAGCCGGTGATCGCGGCCCGTGCCCCGGCCACCATAACGGCCGGAACGGACGAGATCCTATCGAGATCATGACGCGCGACCCGCCGTCGAACCCAGCCAGTGACCGACCAACTCGCGGTACAGCGGGGACAGCACCTGAAGATCGCCGTGCCGGGCGAGCACCCCCCGCCCGCCGTCCAGCAGCAGCACCCGGTCCGCGCGCAGGGCCGAACTGATCCGGTGCGCGACCACGACGAGAGTCCCAGGCCGGGCGGCGAACGCCCGCTCGACCCGCTCCTCCGTACGAGGGTCCAGGTGGCAGGTCGCCTCGTCCAGCACCACGACCGGCGCCGGCGACAGATACGTCCGCACCAGCGCGAGCAACTGCCGCTCCCCGCCCGACAACACGCCCGGATCGCGCAGGACGGCCTCCGGGCCGCCCAGCCGCGCGACCAGCCGATCAGCCCCCAGCAAGCGGACGGCACGGGCGAGTTGCTCCTCCGTGGCCTCCGGGGAGAGCCAGGTCAGGTTGGACCGCACCGGCCCCGGAAACACGTACGCCTCCTGCGGCACCAGCGCCACCAGCCGCGCCCGCGCCGCCCCCGCCAGCCCGTCCGGTCGCACCCCGCCCACCGACACGGCCCCGCCCGTCGGCGCCAGCACCCCGGCCAGCAGGGCCGCCAGCGTCGACTTCCCCGCCCCGCTCACCCCCACCACGGCCACGTGCTCCCCGGGCCCGAACCCGAACTCCAGGCCCTCCAGCACCGGCGCCCCGGCCCCGCCGTGCCCGAACCCCAACCCGCTGACCCGCACCTCCGGCTCCTGCCCCGGGGCTCTCCCGGGCAGCGCGCCGGGGGCGGCGTCCGCCGGGGGGTCGCTCGTGGTGGCGGCCAGGCGGTCCAGGACGACGGCGAGGTTGAGCAGCCAGCCGCCGACCGTACCCGCCAACGTCCTGACCGCCGGGTCGAGTTGCTGCAGCAGATAGGTCGCGACGCCGAGCAGTTCGCCGGGGGTCAGGGCCTCGCGGGCGAGCAGCCACGGCGCGGCGGCGAGGACGGCCAGGACGGGCAGCCGGCCGCCGAGGGCCACGACCAGCGCGCGCAGGGCCGAAGCCCGGCCCAGGGCGCGGGCGGCGGCGGCGCTTGCCCGGGCGGCCCCGGTCAGCGCCTCGGCGACCTGCTCCCGGGTGCCCGTGGCCTGCACGTCGCGCAACCCGTGCAGCGCCCGCCCCGCCTCGGCGGCCAGCCGCTCCTCGGCGAGCACGACCGCCCTCCGCCGCGCCACCAGCGGGCGCAGCAGACGGAAGAAGAGGAACCCGGCGGCGAGCAGCGGCAGCAGGACCAGCGGCAGGACGGCGGGCGCCAGCAGCGCCAGGCCGGCCAGGGCGGCGACCAGGGTGACCCCGACGCCGCGCAGGGTGCGCAGCAGGGTGGCGGTCAACTGCCGTGCGGACTCCACCTGTTCGGTGAGCCGGGCGAGCTCGGCCGGATCCGCCGACGGTCGGGCGAGCGCGCTGTGGACCACCCGTTCGACCAGGGCGTCCCGCAACGGCTCCACCACCCCCGCCAGGTGCGGGAACCCGGCCCGCGCCGCGTACGCCCGGACGGCCATCGCGGCGCCGAACCCGGCCAGCCAGGCCACCCCGGCCCCCGGCCGCCCGGCCAGGAACCCCTGGTCGACGGCGGCCGAGACGAACAGCCCGGACAGCAGCGGCGGCAGCGCCTCCACCCCGGACCAGCCGAGCAGCCGGAGCAGCGGCCTGCGCGTGACGGCCAGTTGCCGGAACAGCAGCGCCCATCCGGGGGAGGCGGACGCGGGAAGTCGACGACGCCGACTTCCGGTGCCGGGCAGTCGGCCCGCGCCGGGCCGGCGCCGACGTCTCGGGCCGGGTGGCGCCGGGGTGGCTGGGTGCACAGGAAGTCGATCGGGCCGACTTCCTGCGCCGCCGTCGGACGGGGCGCGGTGGCGGGCCATCAGGCGGAGGCCGTCTGGAGGGCGGTGTCCGACAGGGCGGCGCGGTAGTCGGGGTCGGCGAGGAGGGCGGTGTGCGGGGCGAGGGCGCGCAGGCGGCCGGCGTCGAGCCAGGCGACGAGGTCGGCGCGGGCGGCGACCCCGGCGCGGTGGGCGACCACCAGCCGGGTGCGGCCGAGGGTGGCGCGGTCGAGGGCCTCGCTGACCTGGTACTCGGTGGCGAGGTCCAGGCCCGAGGTGGCGTCGTCGAGGACGACGACCCGGGCGGGCTGGGCCAGGAGCCGGGCCAGGCCGAGGCGTTGCAGTTCGCCGCCGGAGAGCCGGAGTTCGTCGAGCGGGGTGTCCCAGCCCCGGGGCAGCCGCTGGAGGAAGCCGTCCGCGCGGGCGGCCGCCGCCTCGGCGGGGCCGGCGCCGGCCAGCGCGTCGCGGACGGTGCGGCCGACCAGGGCGGGCCGGGCGAAGGCGTAGCCGACCGCGTGCCGCAGTTCGGACGGGGCCAGCGCGTCCACCGGGACACCGTCGATCAGTACGGCGCCCTCGTCGGGGTCGCGCAGCCGCCCGGGCAGCGCGGCCAGCAGGGACTTGCCGGAGCCGGAGCGCCCCACCAGTGCGACCGTGCGGCCGCCGGGGATCGTCAGGTCGAGCGGGCCGAGCAGCACCCGGTCGCCGTCGCGCACCACCACGCCGCGCAGGACGACCTCCCCGTAGCCGCCGACGGGGAGGGCCGCCCGGCCGGGTTCGGCCGGGCGGACGGCCAGCAGTTCGTCGGCCCGGGTCTGCCCGGCGCGGGCGTGCGCCACCGCGACCAGCGCCTCGACCTGCTCGAAGAGCCCGGCGCCGAGGGCAGCCCAGCCGGCCGCGGCGGCGAGCGCCCCGGGGGCCAGGGCGCTGTCGGCGAGGAGGGTCCCGGCGGTGGCGAGCACCGCGACCTCGACCACCGCGATCAGCAGGGTGGCCTGCCAGGCGGTGCGCCGCTGCGCCGCCCAGAGCGCGTGCCCGGCGGCGGACAGGCCCGGCAGCGGCGCCAACACCCGTGTCGCCTCGCGCTGTTCGGCACCGGCGGCGTGGATGCTGCGCAGTCCGGTGAGGGCGCCGCTGAGCCGGGCGGCAAGGTCGGCCTGGACCTCCTGGTAGCGGGCGAACACCGGCCCGGCCTCGCGCAGGAAGAGCCGGATCAGCACCACGCCGGGGACGACGCCCGCGAAGAAGGCGAGCGCCAGCCACGGCGACAGCAGCCCGAGCCCGACGATCGCGCCCGCCGAGGTGAGCAGCGCCGTGGCCGCGCCGAGGACGGCGGGCAGTCGGCCGCCCGCGTCGCCGGCCGAGCCCAGCAGGCGGGCGGCGAGGTCGCCGGGCGGCGGTCCGTGGCGGAGCCGGCCGCCGGGTCCGAGGGCGAGCAGGTGGCGGACGAGACGCCCGCGCAGGGCGGCGGTGGCCTCGGCGGAGCAGGCCGGGCCGGCCGCGGCGGCGGTGGCATTGGCCGCGGCGGCCACGCCCAGGACGAGGGCGAGCCGTACGAAGGCGCCGGGCCCGGGCCGGTGGCCGAGGGCGGCGTCGACGGCCGCGGCGAGCGCGGCGGGCAGGGCGAGCGTGGTGGCGGCCTCGACCGGCAGGGCGATGCCGAGTGCGAGGGTCCAGCCGGTGGGGCGGCGGGGCAAGTCGGAGCTCCCGTCGGAACGTTGAGTCGAGGGGCGGGTGGTCGGGCACGTGCAGGGAAACGGACGGTGCCGTCCCCGCCTGTCCGGACAGGCGGGGACGGCACCCACGGCTCACCGCCTGGATCAGCTGTTGGTGAAGATCAGGCAGGTGAGGATGAGACAGGTGTACTGGCAGCCGGCGCCGTGGCCGGTCAGCTCGACGGACTCGGTCTCCGGCAGGTCCTGCAGCGCCGCGAGGTCGGTCTCGAAGTCCACCATGTTCTCCATGATCGGGTTCCTCCCCTGGAACTACGCCCGCCGCGATCTGCCTGCGGGCATCGGGTGTCGCCCCCGGGCGGCTCGGTCCGCCGCGCCGGGGTGGTGCCCCGGGCCGCGTCGGGCCCGGGAGTCTGTGTGGTGAGGTGTCGACGTTCTGAGGTGTCGAGGTGTCGAGGTGCCGACGTCCTGAGATGTCGAGGTACCGACGTGTCGACGTCCTGAGGAGTCGAGGAGTCGAGGAGTCGACGTACCGAGGTGCCGGGGCTCCGGTCAGCCCGGTCGGCCGGTCCGCAGGAAGGCGGCCAGCAGCTCGTGCAGCACGGCCGCGCCCTCCTCGGCGAGCACCTCGTGGCCCGATCCGGCCGCCTCGACGTACCGGAAGTCCGCGCCCTCGACCCGGCCGATCCGCAGCAACTCGTGCCGCAGTGAACGGGACTGGCTCACCGGCACGACCTCGTCCCGGTTGCCGTGCACCACCAGCAGCGGGGCGCTCAGCCGGTGCGCCAGCTGGAGGACGTCGCGCGGGCCACGGGCGTCGGTGATCGGCTCGTCGCCGGCCAGCCGGGTGGTCAACGCCCGTACGGGGGCCGCCGCTTCGGCCAGCAGCCGGGCGCCGGACAGGAACGGTGCGACCACCGCGCAGCGGGACACCTGCTCGGCCGGCGCGTGCGCGGCCGCCAGCAGCGCCAGGAACGCGCCGTAGCTGACCCCGAACAGGGCCGGCGGCTCCAGCCCGAGTGCCGCGCGCTGGCCGGCGATGCCGTCCAGCAGGTACAGCACGTCGTCCAGGTCGGGCCCGCCCCAGGCGCCCCGGATGGCCATCGCGTGCGCCACCCCGTAGCCGGTGGAGCCGCGCTGGTTCGGTGCGATCACGGCCAGGCCCTCGGCGGCCATCCGCTGAAGGGCCGGGTCGAACTCCAGCCGCCAGGCGTCCGCCGGGCCCCCGTGCAGCGCCAGCACCAGGTGCGGGCTGCTCAGCCAGGTGTCCCCGCCGTACACCACGGCCTCCAACGGCCCGGCCGGACCGGCGAGTTCGAGGCTCTGCGCGGGCTGCCAGCGGCCGCCGTCCCCGGGTGCGGTGCTGCCGTCCACCCGCCAACCCGGCGGCCGGGTGCGGGGGGTGCGCGGACCGCCGGGCTGCCAGGGCAGCACGGTGTCCCGCCACGGGCCGGGCAGGCCGGAGCCCAGCGGCGCCAGTTGCAGTGGCAGCGGCATCGGCATCGGGCCGGACCCGGGCTTCGCCGGGCCGTGCGCCAGCAGCGCTTCCACGTCCAGGGCGGCCAGCGCCGCCGGGTGGTCGGGCGAGGAGTACGGGAGCCGCAGCGCCGCCCCGCCCCAGTGGCCGACCGCGCCGAGCCGGCCGGGCGGTACCGGCAGCTGGTCCAGCCGGCCGGCGGCGGCCCGCCACAGGGCGAGCGCGGAGCCGGCGCCGTGGTCGACCTGCACCGCCACCTGCGGGCCGTCCGCCGTCCGCCGCAGCGCGACCGGCCGCAGGAACATGCCCGCGACGTGCAGGCACTCCGGGAACCGCAGCGGTTCGCCGCCGCCCAGCACGCCCCAGCCGAGCCGGTCGGTGCCCGGCGCGTCGCTGCGCACCATCGCGAACCGGCTGTCCGGGTCGAACAGCACCAGCCGGTCGTTGCTGCGCTCGCCGATCTCCAGCAGCGGGGTGGTCGTGCCGCTGCGCAGGTCCAGCACCACGGTGCGGACGAGCCCCGCGTTCACCCGGTCCAGCGCCAGCAGCGCCCCGGCGTGGTCCAGCCAGGCGCCGCCGCCGTGCAACCCCGGGATCTCGGCGACCCGTTCGGGCTCGCTGCCGTCCGTCCGCACCAGCCAGGCGGTGGTCGCCGGGCGGGTGTCCGTCCCGAGGGCGAGCGCCACCGGCGTCCGAGGACCGGCCCCGGGGGGCGTCGGGATCGGCAGCAGCCGCAGCCCGGGCATCCGGATCGTGGCCACCTGCTGTTCCACGGCGCCGTTCTCGCCGTACGAGAGGCGGACCAGGTCGTGCCGATCGCCGTCGTGCCGGCAGACCAGCACCGAGCCGTCCGGCAGCGCGACCAGTTGCGAACGCAGGCTCTCCGACCGGTTGCCGGGCAGCGGCAACGCGAGCGGCGTGGCCGGCCCGCCGTCCGACGGCAGCCGCCAACTCTCCACGTACCAGCCGCCGTCGGCGGCCGAGGCGAGGCAGGCGGCGTGACCGCCGTCGGCGGCGAAGGTGAAGCTCAGTCGGCGCAGCGCCTGCGCGACGGTCCGGGTGGCCACGTTCATGCCCCGCTCACCCCGCTTGCCGCACCCTGGGACCGGTGTACGGCGGGCGGCACCGGATCCACCCAGAGCCGGGGGCCGCCGTGCCGCAGCCGCAGCAGGAAGGCCAACGCGCCCGCCGCACCGGTGCCGTAGCCGGCCGCGCAGCCCGTCCCGGTCTCGTCCGGCAGCACCAGCAGGCCGCCCCGCAGCGCCGACCGAGCAGCGATCAGCTGCGCCAACTCCTCGGCGCCGGAACGGAATTCCCGCTCGTCGGCGACATCGGCGACATCGGCGGCCTCGGCAAGGTCGAGCAGGTACTCGCCGTCGCCGGCCAGGCCGTGGCAGGCGCTCACCCCGCCGTGCCAGCGCCCGGCCAGTACGGCGCGCCCGGCGGCCAGCGCCAGCCCGTGCGCGGTGGCGTCGCCGGTGGCCCGCCAGAGCCGCAGCAGGAAGGTGCCCACGCCGGACGAGCCGCTGCACCAGTGCGCCAGCCTGACGCGGTCCGGATCGTCCGCGCTCTGCGGCCACCAGGCGCTCTCGCGCGGCGCGTCCCAGCGGACGGTCGCGGCGAGTGTGCGCCCGGCCTCGACGGCGCCGGCGAGCAGGTCGCGGTCGCCGGTCGCCTCGGCGGCGGCCAGCAGGAAGGCGCCCACACCGGCCACGCCGTGCGCGAAGCCCAGGTGGGTGATCCCGGCGAGCGCCGAGTCGAAGTCCGCCGGCACCGGCCACACCCGCCCGTACGGCTCGTGCCGGGCGGCGGCGAGCAGGGCGTGGCCGCAGCGGGCGGCGCGGTCGAGGAAGTCCGGGTCACCGGCGGCTTCGGCGGTGAAGCCTTCGGCCGCAAAGCGGAGTTGGGTGAACCCGGAGCCGGCCGCGCCGTGGCAGACGTCGGGGTTGGGCCACTCGACGGGGATCCGCCGGGCGAGCGCGGCGGCCCGAACGGCCAGCGCGTCGTCGCCCAACGCCCGGGCGGCGTCCAGCAGCGCCCAGGCCGTCCCCGACCGCCCGAAGTGCAGCCCGGGCAGCACCACCGGCTCGGCGGCCAGGCGCCGCTCGATCCACCCGGCGGCCGTCCGTGCCGTCCGCGCGGCCTCCGCGCGCACCCCGCCCGGCAGGCCCTCCGCCGCCACCGCCCGTGCCAGCACCGCCAGCACCCCGGCGGCGCCGTGCTGCACATTGCACGGATCCGTCCGCTCCCCGGCGGGTACGACCGGCCACAACCGGTCCCGCCGCAGCGGCGTGGCCGTGACGGCCAGCTGCCGCAGGCCGTCGCACAGCACCCGGTCGAGGAGGCCGGCCGACGCGCGGCAGGTGGCGTCCGCAGCGGCGCCGTCGGGTCGGACGGCAGCCCGGGGGCCGCCGGTCGCGGCGGTCGGGTCGGTCGGGTCGGTCGCGGAACGGTCGTCGTGGGCGTCGGCGGAGTGCTCGGCGGGCGCGGCCCGGTGGGCCGCAGCGCGCCACGGCGGAGCGGCGGCGGCCCGCATGGCACCGGCCCTGGCGGGCGCGGCACTGCCGTAGGCGGCTCGCTGCGGGGGTGCGGTGGCGGCGGCGCCGGTCGGGCAGGCGGCATGGGGGCCGCCGGGGTGTCGGGTGTGCACGGCCCGCCGGTTCGGGGCCTGCCACAGAGGGGTGACGGCGGTGGGTGCGCCGGTCGTCGGCACGGGCCGGCCGTCGGCCGGGTCCGGGCGTGTGTCATCGCCGCGCCGGGCGTCAGTAGTGGCTCCGCCCGCGAGTTCCGCCCTGGCCTGGGCGAGGCTCCAGCGCTGCCCCGGCTGTTCGGCCCGGAGGCCGAGGACGGCGGGGG
The DNA here is from genome assembly GCF_042677305.1 of Kitasatospora sp. NPDC127121. Taxonomy (NCBI): domain Bacteria; kingdom Bacillati; phylum Actinomycetota; class Actinomycetes; order Kitasatosporales; family Streptomycetaceae; genus Kitasatospora; species Kitasatospora sp. NPDC127121. The sequence continues at coordinate 56,739 of NZ_JBHXTQ010000013.1, forward strand.
CGAGGCGGCGGGCGGTGGTGCCGGTGCGGGCGGCGAGGGTGAGCCAGCGGCCGAGGCGCTCGGTGACCGGGCGGGCCCGGGGCAGGTCGTCCGGGAGTAGCGGGTCGTGGCCGGTGGCGAGGAGGAAGAGCAGGCCGCCGAGGGCGTACAGGTCGACGGCCGGGTCGGCGACGCAGGTGCCGTCGTGGACGAGGCCGAGCCGGCCGGGCCCCTGTTCGGGGGCGCGGTAGCCGGGGGTGCCGGCGGAGCCGGCGGGGCGGCCGGTTTCGGCGGCGAGTTCGAGGTCGACGAGCCGGAGGCGGCCGTCGGGGCGGACCATCACGTTGCCGGGGGAGAGGTCGCGCAGGACGAGTCCTTGGGCGTGCACCCGTTCGACGAGGTCGAGGAGGGCGTGCGCGACCGGTCCGGCGTCGGCCCAGTCGACGTCGGGGCTGCCGTCGCGCCGCAGCCGGGCGGCGACCCACGCGCCGAGCGGCTGTCCGGCGATTCGTTCCTGCACGAGGAAGACGGAGTCGTCCCGTTCGATCAGTTCGATCGGGCGGGGTGCCAGGCCCTGCCCGTCCAGCCGGGTCAGCAGGGCGGCCTCGTGCCGCAGGGCGTCGCGGGCGTCGGTGCCGGCCCGGTCGATCTCGATGTGTGCGCGGGCCTGCTTGACCACGACCTCGGCGCCGCTCGCGGCCTCCCGGCCGAGGAAGACCCCGCCCTTGGTGCTGTGCCGTACGGCGGCGGTGATCGCGTACCGCTCGGCGAGCAGCACTCCGGCGCCGCGCTTCGGCCCCGGCCGGGCCGCACCGGTCTCCAGCGGGTCGCCGGCCCAGGACGGCGCCCGGTAGGAGGCGCCGCGCACGTCCTCGGCCCGTTCGCCGTCCGGCCCGTGCAGGACGGACCGGTACTCCCCGTCGTGGCCGAGCTCGGCGCGGGCCGCGAAGGCGCCGTACCGGTAGTGGACCAGGCTGCCGGGCCGGTAGGGGCGGTCGGAGAGCACGACGGGCCCGGGCAGTCCGGCGGTGGCCCGGTCGAGTCCGGCGGCCAGCCGCCGGAACTGGGCGTCGTCGGCCGGGTAGACGGTGATGAACTTTCCCGCCGAACCCCGATCGCTGTTACGGGAGTTGAGTTCGCGCAGCCGCTGCTCCCCGGCGGCGAACTTGAACGGGCACGGGTCGTCGGCGAGAGCCCGTACGACGGCCGCGAGCACTGCTTCGCCCGCCGCCGAGGCCGCGCTGACGTGGAGCTTCCAGCCCTGCTCCGGGAGTGGAACCGACGCGGGCGGCCTGGCCGTGCACCAGAAGCCCCCGGCGGTGACCTCCCAGTCGCCGCCGCCTCCCCGGCCGCCGGCCTCCGCCAGCGCCGCCCGCGTCGTCTCCGGCCACGGTCCGGCCGCATCCGGCCCGTGGCCCGCCGATTCCCCGCCCCCGGCCGTACGCAGCGATGTGCCCGCCGCCATTCGCCACCACATCCCTTCGTCTCGTCCGCCGCCCGCGGGTGCCCACCTGCTCCGGCACCCGGGCGTGCGGCCCGGCCTGATCGGTTTCCTCGGAAGGAGCGGGAGTGCCGCCCCTGAACGGGAGTGCCGCCTCGGTGTGGCGTGCCGCCCCGGTGCGGCGCACCGCCCTGGTACGGCGGTGCCGCGCCTGGGGCAGGAGCCCCGGCCGTGCCCGCCCCGGGCCCGGTCTCGCCAGGGCCCGTGTCCGGCGGAGCGCCTTCCCGACCCCCGGTCGGGGCAACTGTCGGGGCAACTCCCGTTCGCAGGACTGAAGTTACTTTCGAGGCGGGAGTGGCTCAACGTAGAGCCGGTCACTTCACTCGTAAGGGTGATCGGGAAGCGGTTTCGAATTCGTGCGAGGGCTCCCGTGTGAGCAGTGGGCGCCGGGCGCGCGGGCGCGTGCGACCGGCGCCGGCCCCTCCCGGGCGCCCCCACCGCAGATTGACGCGCGTCCGTACGCCATCGGCACCCGTGTCCGAACCGCGCCGCCACCGCGCCGCCGCCGCATCCCCGCTGCACCGGCCGCCCCGCTGCCGCCGCCCCGCCGCCCAGGTCGCCGAACGGCCGAGGCCCGACCGCCCCCGCGCGCACGGTAGTCTCGACAGGTGCCGAAACTGTCCGACGTCATCACCGCGCTCGAAGAGGTCTACCCGCCGCAGTGGGCGGAGGCCTGGGACGCCGTCGGCCTGGTCTGCGGAGACCCCCAGGCCGAGGTCGGCCGCGTGCTGTTCGCCGTCGACCCCGTGCAGACGGTCGTCGACGAGGCCGTCGAGTGGGGCGCCGACCTGGTGGTCACCCACCACCCCCTCTATCTGCGCGGCACCACCAGCGTCGCCGCGACCACCTTCAAGGGCCGGGTCGTGCACACGCTGATCAGCAACGGCATCGCCCTGCACGTCGCGCACACCAACGCCGACCACGCCGACCCCGGCGTCTCGGACGCGCTCGCCGAGGCCGTGGGCCTGCGGGTGACCGGCCCGCTGGTGCCGGACCCGACCGACCCGCTGGGCCGCCGCGGCACCGGCCGCATCGGCCTGCTGGAGCCCCCGCTGCCCCTGTCGGCCTTCGCCGCGCAGGTGGCCGAGGGCCTGCCGGCCACCGCCACGGGCGTCCGGGTCTCCGGCGACCCGGACCGGCTGGTGAGCCGGGTCGCGGTGTGCGGCGGCTCGGGCGACAGCTTCCTCGCCGAGGTGCGGGCGGCCGGGGTGGACGCCTACCTCACCGCCGACCTGCGCCACCACCCCGCGTCCGAGGCCGCCGAGGCGGCGCCGGTCGCCCTGGTCGACGCCGCGCACTGGGCCACCGAGTGGCCCTGGCTCGCCCTGGCCGAGCGGGCCCTGCACACCGCCGCCGACCAGCGCGGCTGGGCCGTGGAGACCAAGGTCTCCCACCGGGTCACCGACCCGTGGACCGCGCACGCCCCCATGTCCTTCACCGCCTGACCCGATTCACAGGAGCCTTCCCCTTGAACGCCGCGCCCGCCGACCAGATCCGCCTGCTCGACCTCCAGGCCTTCGACTCGAAGCTCGACCAGCTGGCCCACCGGCGCCGGAGCCTGCCCGAGCACGCCGAGATCGAGAAGGCCTCCGCCGACCACACCGCGCTCAAGGACCTGGTGGTCGCCGCCGAGGCCCAGCAGGGCGACACCACGCGTGAGCTGACCAAGGCCGAGCAGGACGTGGAGCAGGTCCGCGCCCGGTCCGCCCGCAACCAGCAGCGCCTGGACTCCGGCGCGATCACCTCGCCGAGGGACCTGGAGAACCTCCAGCACGAGATCGGCTCGCTGGCCAAGCGCCAGGGCGACCTGGAGGAGATCGTGCTGGAGGTCATGGAGCGGCTGGAGAGCGCCCAGACCCGGGTCACCGAGCTGACCGCGCGCCTGCAGCACTCCACCGTCGTCCTCACCGAGGCCGAGACCCGCCGGGACGCCGCCTTCGCCGAGATCGACACCGAGGCCGACAAGGTCAAGCGGGACCGCGAGACCGTCGCCGCCGTCGTCCCCGCCGACCTGCTGAAGGTCTACACGAAGCTGCGCCAGACGCAGGGCGGCGTCGGCGCGGCCCGCCTCTACCAGCGCCGCTGCGAGGGCTGCCGCACCGAGTTCTCCATCACCGAGTTCAACGCCATCAAGGCCGAGCCGGCCGACAAGGTGGTCCGCTGCGAGAACTGCTCGCGGATCCTGGTCCGCACCGCCGATTCGGGCGCCTGACCCGGTGGCGGCTCGCTTCATCGTCGAGGCGGACGGCGGGTCCCGGGGCAACCCGGGGCCGGCCGGCTACGGCGCGGTGGTCCGGGACGGCGACACCGGGCAGATCATCGCCGAGGCCGCCGAGTTCATCGGCCACGCCACCAACAACGTGGCCGAGTACAAGGGCCTGATCGCCGGCCTCAAGGCCGCCCGGGAGCTCGACCCGGACGCCTCGGTGGACGTCCGGATGGACTCCAAGCTGGTCGTCGAGCAGATGTCCGGGCGCTGGAAGATCAAGCACCCCGACATGCAGCCGCTCGCCGCCGAGGCCCGCACGATCCTCCCGCGCGCCCGGGTGACGTACACCTGGATCCCGCGCGAGCGGAACAAGGACGCCGACCGGCTCGCCAACGAGGCGATGGACGCGGGCAAGGCCGGCCGCCAGTGGGAGCCCAGGCCGCGGGCCGCCGCGGTGGTGGACGAGCCGCCGCTGGAGACCGCCGCCCCCAAGGCCGGCTGGGCCGCCCCCGCCGACCTCGGCACCCCGACCACCTTCGTCCTGCTCCGCCACGGCGAGACCGCGCTGACCCCGCAGAAGCGCTTCTCCGGCAGTGGCGGCAGCGACCCGGAACTGTCCGACAAGGGCCGCTGGCAGGCCGCGCGGGCTGCCGAGGAACTGGCCGCCCGCGGCAGCATCCAGGCCGTGGTGGCCTCGCCGATGCGCCGCACCCGGGAGACCGCCGAGATCGTCGCCGCCCGGCTCGGCCTGGAGGTCCGGTACGAGGACGGGCTGCGCGAGGTCGACTTCGGCGACTGGGAGGGCCTGACCTTCGCCGAGGTGCAGGAGCGCCACCCGGAGGACCTGGCGGCCTGGCTCGGTTCGGCGAAGGCCAAGCCCACCGGCAGCACGGAGAGCTTCACCACGCTCACCCACCGGGCCGGCGTCGCCCGGGACAAGATCATCGCCCGGCACCCCGGCAGGACCGTGCTGGTGGTCTCCCACGTCAGCCCGATCAAGACGCTGGTCCGGCTGGCGCTCGGCGCCCCGCCGGACGCGCTGTACCGGATGGAGCTGTCCGCCGCCTCGTTCTGCGCCGTCCAGTACTACGCGGACGGCAACGCCTCGCTGCGGCTGCTCAACGACACCTCGCACCTGCGCTGAACGCCTGGCTTCGGGGGAGCGGTGCGGGGGACCGCCCCCCCGGAGCGGGCTCAGTGCACCTCGGTGACCACCACGTCCAGCTGCCACGGCTTGCGCGCCGTGCCTTCGGCGGCGAGCTCCACCCGGTGCCCCAGGCCCCGCAGCGCGTCCAGCAGCTCGCCCGGCGTCTTCGGCTCGATCCCCGCGACCAGCAGGTCCCGCACCAGGCGCCCCTTGGTCGCCTTGTTGAAGTGGCTGACGACCGTGCGCTTGCCGTTGCGCTCCTGGAGCACCCGGACGGTCGCCGTCCGGGAGGCCACCTCGCCGGCCGGCTTCCACGCCGCCGCGTACGCCGAACTGCGCAGGTCCAGCACCAGCCCGTCCGCCACCTCCGGCAGCACGGACGCCATCGCGCCCCGCCAGTACGCGCCGAGCGCCCCCGGGCCGGGCAGTTTCACGCCCATCGAGCAGCGGTAGGGCGGGATCCGGTCGGAGATCCGCACGGCGCCCCACAGGCCGGAGAAGACCAGCAGCGACCGCTCGGCCCGGCCGTACGCGGCCGCGTCCAGCGTGGCCAGACCCAGGTTGTCGAACAGCACCCCGGTGTACACCTCGCCCGCCGGACGGGCACCCGCCGCCGGCAGCCCGGCGTTGCGGGCGATCTCGCCGCGCAGCCCGGGGCTGAGCCCCAGCACCTCCGCGGCGGTGTCCTCGTCACCCCGGCAGAGACCGACCAGCGCGTCCAGCACCTCGCCGCGCGCGGCCGTCAGCCCGGGCAGCGACAGCCGGTCGAGCGCCACCGGCACCCCGTCCCCGGATGCGGCCTTGCCCTCCGAAGGCGGCAACAGCACCAGCACAGCGGACTCCTCAACACTCTGTGGCGGATGAACCCCGCCACCCTACGCAAAACCGGCGCGCCCCGGGCGGCCCGCCCGCCCCGTCCGTCCGCCCCGAGACGGTTGCCCCGGCCGCGGCTACTCGGCGCCGCCGGCCCCCGCGACCACGGCCGTCCCGGCCGCCAGCGCCAGGCAGAGCGGCGAGTAGTACCGGGTGTCCAGCCGCTTGAACCGCTCCGAGCGCTCGACGGCCCTCCCGAACAGCACCAGGCCGCCGGCGCCGCGCGCCAGCATCACCCCGGCCACCGCCCGCACCCCGGCCCGCCGCAGCCGCCGCGGCCCCACCGCAGGCAGCACCCCGGCCTCCGCCCCCACCAGGTACGCGGCCGTCCCGAGCAGCCCCGCCACCGCGACGCAGGCCGCCGGGGACGGTGGTCCGTCGCCCGCGCCGACCACGGTGTCCGCGAACTCCTCCGGCGTCCGCAGCGGCCACGGCGTCACCGCCCACACCGCGTGCAGCGCCCCCGTCGCCGCCAACACCCCCGACACCGCTGCCCCGGTCACCTTCACCGCACCCATTGCCCGAACCCCCTTCGTGAACGACCACTCGACCCCAGCCTACGAGTGCTCACACCCGGGCCCCACCCCGCCCGGGGGTTGGAAATCCGGTGGGGCCGCCCGGCGTTCGCCACTACGGTGAGCAGCGAGGAGTGTGAGCGAGATGACCCTGCGACCCCTGGACCTGGTGCCCGGCGACGACGACGCCGTGGAGGAGTCCCTGTCCGTGCGCCTGCCCGCCGGCCTGCCGGCGGAGACCCGGCAGGCCCTGGAGTTCGCGGTGCGGGCCGCCGCCGAGGCCGTGATGGCCGGGCGGGTGCGGGTGACCGAGGCCCCGGCCGGGTCGGACACCGCCGAGCTGGCCTTCGAGGTCCGCCAGTCCGAGGTGCCGGACGCGCTCACCGATCAGTCGCAGGAGCCCGGCCAGCAGAGGGCCGGCCAGCAGGAGCCCGGCCGACAGAGCCGGTCCGAGCGTCGGGCCGCCATGGTCGCCCGGATCCGTGCCGCCAACGCGGAGACGCTGGAGAGGCTCAAGGACCTGTGACCGAGTACCTGGACCTGGAGGACGTCACCTACCTGGCCGGCGGCCCGGAGAACATCCGGGACCTCGGCGGCCTGCTCTCGGCGATCGCCCGCCCGCAGGCGAGCCTGTTCGGCGGGGACGCCTACCCGGACCCGTGGACCAAGGCCGCCGCCCTCGGTCAGAGCCTGTCCCGCAACCACCCGCTGATCGACCGGAACAAGCGCACCGCCTTCGAGGCGATGCTGCTGTTCCTGGACTACAACGGCGAGCCGTACACCGACCCGCACCCGGACGACGCGGTGGCCTTCATGCTCCGGCTGGCCACCGGCGGCTACGACGACGCCGTCGTGCTCGCGGGCAAGGACCTGAAGTCGCTGCTGGGGCGCTGAGCCCACCAGCACCGGCAGTCCAGTGGCACCGGCAGCACCGGCCGCCCAGTGGGCACCGGCCGCCCGGCGCGTCCGGCGGGGTGATCCGTCCGGAATCACCCGATTCGCCCTACGCTGCCTGCATGCCTCGCCGAAAACTGCGCGTCAAGGCCGCCGACTCCGCCCGGATCAACACCGAACTGACCGAACTCCGCGCCCGCCTGGAGATCCACACCGAGTGGCCGGAGCCGGTGCTGGCCGAGGCGGAGGAGGCGGCCGAGCGCCCCCGGCTGCCCGAGCACGACGCCACCGACCTGCCGCTGTTCACCGTCGACCCGCCCGGCTCGCGCGACCTCGACCAGGCCATGCACCTGCTCCACCGCCCCGGCGGAGGCTACCGGGTGTACTACGCCATCGCGGACGTCGCCGCCTTCGTCCGCCCGGGCGGCGCCATCGACGCCGAGGCCCGCCGCCGGGTCGAGACCCTGTACTTCCCGGACCACCGCGTCCCGCTGCACCCTGCCCGGATCTCCGAGGACGCCGCCAGCCTGCTGCCCGGCGAGCCCCGGCCCGCCCTGCTCTGGCAGCTGGACCTGGACGCCGACGGCGCCGTGGTGCTCGCCGACCTGCGCCGCGCCCTGGTCCGCTCGCACCGCCGCCTCGACTACGCGGCCGTCCAGCGCGCGGTGGACCTCGGCGGCGCCGACGAACAGCTCGCCCTGCTCGCCACCGTCGGCCGGCTGCGCGAGGAGCAGGAGCGCGCGCGGGGCGGGATCAGCCTCCCGGTGCCCGAGCAGGAGGTCGAGGAGACCCTGCACGGCTACGTCCTCGGCTACCGCGCGCCCGGCCCCGCCGACGGCTGGAACGCGCAGATCTCGCTGCTCACCGGCCTGGCCGCGGCCGACCTGATGCTCGACGCGGGCGTCGGCCTGCTGCGCACCCTGCCCGCCGCGCCCGCCGCCGCGTACGAGCGGCTGCGCCGGATCGCCGCCGCGCTGGACGTGGACTGGCCGCAGGCGCTCCCGTACCCGGAGCTGATCCGCTCCCTGGACCCGGACGCGCCGATGGACGCCGCCTTCCTCAACGCGTGCACCGGCCTGCTGCGCGGCGCCGGCTACCACGCCTTCGACGAGTCCCGGGGCCTGCCCGCCCCGGCCGACCCGGGCCACGCCGCGCTCGCCGCGCCGTACGCGCACTGCACCGCGCCGCTGCGCAGGCTCGGCGACCGCTTCGCGCAGGAGGTGTGCGCGGCGGTGGCGGCGGGGGAGGAGGTGCCGGACTGGGCGCGGGAGGCGCTGCCCGCCGTGCCGGGCCTGATGGCGAGCGGGGACCGCCGCGCGGCCGAGGTCGAACGGGCCTGCGTGGACCTGGTGGAGGCGGAGCTGCTGGCCGGCCGGGAGGGCGAGGACTTCACCGCCGTGGTGATCGACGTGGACGAGCGGCGGCCCGCGGCCGGCACGGTGCAACTGCGCCGGCCCGCCGTCCGGGCCCGCTGCGACGGCGCCGATCCCGGGGCGGTGCTGCCGCTCGGTGGGCTGATCCGGGTCCGGCTGACGCAGGCCGACCCGCTCACCCGCACCGTCCGCTTCGCCGCCGTCTGACCCCTACCGCTTCCACACGCCCCACGCGCCCCCGGCGCCCGCCCGGCGCCGCCACCCGGACGGTCCGTCACACGGCCCCCGAGCACCGCCCAGGTGGGAGGATCGGTCCCGTGCCCGAAGCCCAGCCCTCCGTCGCCCCGGGGCGACGCCGCCGACTGCTCGTCCTGGCGATCTGCTGCCTGAGCCTGTTCATCGTCGGCCTGGACAACACCGTGGTGAACATCGCCCTGCCGGCGATCCAGCGGGATCTGGACGCCCCGGCGTCCGGGCTGCAGTGGATCATCGACGCCTACACCCTGGTCCTGGCCTCGCTGCTGATGCTGTTCGGCTCGGTGGCCGACCGCTTCGGCCGCCGCCGGGTGTTCCAGACCGGGCTGCTGTGCTTCGCGCTCGGCTCGCTGCTGTGCAGTCTGGCGCCGAGCCTGGAGTGGCTGGTGGCGTTCCGGGCGTTGCAGGCGGTCGGCGGTTCGATGCTGAACCCGGTGGCGATGTCGATCATCACCAACACCTTCACCGACCCGAAGGAGCGGGCCCGGGCGATCGGCGTCTGGGGCGGCGTGGTCGGCATCTCTATGGCGCTCGGCCCGCTGCTGGGCGGCTTCCTGGTGGAGGGCGCGGGCTGGCCGTCGATCTTCCTGATCAACGTTCCGGTCGCCGTGGTCGCGATGCTCCTGACCGCCCGTTACGTCCCGGAGTCGCGCTCGCCCCGGCCGCGCCGGCTGGACCCGGTCGGGCAGCTGCTGATGATCGTCCTGCTGGGCTGCGGCACCGCGGCCATCATCGAGGGCCCGGGCAGCGGCTGGACGTCCCCGCTGATCCTCGCCCTGGCGGCCGCCGCCGTGGCCGCGCTGGTCGCCTTCCCGCTGTGGGAGCGGAGGGTGGCCGAGCCGCTGGTGGACCCGCGGTTCTTCGCCAGCGCGCCGTTCACCGGCGCCACCGTCACCGCGGTCTGCGCCTTCTCGGCCCTGGGCGGCTTCCTCTTCCTCAACACGCTCTACCTGCAGAACGTCCGGCACTACGACCCGTTCGAGGCGGGCCTGTGGACGCTGCCGATGGCCGCGATGATGCTGGTCTGCGCGCCGCTGTCCGGCCGGATCGTCGGCAGCCGGGGCCCGCGCGGCCCGCTGGTCGCGGCCGGGCTGGGCTTGGTCGCGAGCGGGCTGCTGCTGACCAGGCTGGCCGCCGACTCCCCGCCGGCGCTGCTGCTGGCGGCGTACGCGCTGTTCGGCTTCGGCTTCGGCATGGTCAACGCGCCGATCACCAACGCGGCCGTCTCCGGCATGCCGCGCGCCCAGGCGGGGGTGGCCGCGGCGGTCGCCTCGACGAGCCGCCAGATCGGCCAGTCGCTGGGGGTGGCGGTGATCGGCACGGTCGTCACCTCGGCCGTGGTCGGCCCGGTGGCGACGGGCTTCGCCCCGGCCAGCCACGCGGGCTGGTGGATCCTGGTGGGCCTGGGCGGCGCGATCCTCCTCCTCGGCCTGGCGACCACCACCCCGTGGGCGACCGCGACCGCCGTCCGGGTGGCCGCCCGCCTCGGCGGCGAGCCGCCCGTGGTCCGCTCCGGTGTACGGGAGGCCCCACCCGAGCGGCTACGATGACCACTACGGCGGAAGAGCCGGCCGGGCGGCCGCGACGGGTCCTTGACCCGCCGAGGAACGTCCGGGCTCCACAGAGCAGGGTGGTGGGTAACGCCCACCCGGGGTGACCCGCGGGACAGTGCCACAGAAAACAGACCGCCCACCGCTTCGGCGGCGGGTAAGGGTGAAACGGTGGTGTAAGAGACCACCAGCGACCGGGGTGACTCGGCCGGCTCGGTAAACCCCACCTGGAGCAAGGTCAAGATCGGCGCCCTCGGGCGCCGTGCGCGGATGACTGAGGGCTGCTCGCCCGAGTCCGCGGGTAGACCGCACGAGGCTGTCGGCAACGGCAGTCCTAGATGGATGGCCGCCTCCCCGGGCCGCGCGAGCACCCCGGGAGACAGAACCCGGCGTACAGGCCGACTCTTCCGCCCCTTCTTTTTTTCCTGCCCTAAGGGCCGGATGTCCTGGCGTCGATCGCGGCCCTGACCGCTTCGGCGGCCGCGTCCGGTGGCACGTGCTCCCAGATCCGGATCACCGTCCACCCGGCGGCCTTCAGCGCCTCGTTGGTTTCCGTGTCGCGTTCCCGGGTGCGGTTGAGCTTCTTCTCCCAGAACGAGCTGTTGGCCGAGGGCCGGGTGCCGTGGTCCGGGCAGCCGTGCCAGAAGCAGCCGTCGACGAACACGGCGATCTTCGTCTTCGGGAAGACCAGGTCGGCTGTTCGTCTAAGGTCGGGCAGGGGTCGTGCCGACACACGGTAACGGAGTCCCTCGGCGTGCAGCAGCGACCGAAGCCGACGCTCCGGGGCCGTGTCCCTGCCCTTGTTTGAGCGCATGGAACGCCGGGTCCCTGGCGAGGACGCCCAGGAGACGACGCCCTGCTCGACGGCGTCGACCAGGAGTCCGGCCTCCCGGGCAAGACGCCATCCCTCGCGAAGGTTGGCGCCACGGGTACGGCGGTCGACGATGCCGAGCCGGGCGCTGTGCGTCCGGCCGTCGACGGACCAGCGCAGACCCGCGCGGGTAGTGCCTGTCCGGGGCGAGGTGGTGAGGACGACGCTGGCAGGCCGTAGCCGGCCACCTCCGATGTCCACCAGTCGGGCTTCCGGGCCTCCGGCTGCGTGGTCCTGCTCGCGCGATCGTTCGGCCCGGCTCGGAGACCGCGAGGGGGCGGTCCGAATCGACGAATCCGTGGCGTTCATCCTGGTCAGTCCCGTTCTCCGCCTGTCAGGCGTGCTTGTGGCCCTTGAAGTCCCGGCTCCAAGGCCCAGCGTAGGACCTGCCATGGACACTCGGTCCCGCCGTGAGGGTCGGGGCGGTGAACAGGAGGCCGTCGAGACGGTGATTGCCTGTACTGTTTTCGCGATCGATCCATGGCCGGGGCGCTCGCACCGCCGTCGTGCCCTGGGTGGGGCGTGGACGAATCAGCTGTACAGGGGAGCCGGGCGGCGCAATGAACGAGTTCGATCTGCAGTACGAGGCGTTTAAACAGCTGATCAAGCAGAAGACGCCCGAGCAGGCGCTGAGCACGATCAGGCTGTTCGGGATGAGCGAGGAACTGGTCAGGCGCATCGCCAAACGGCACCAGCAGGAGACCATCAAGGTGCGGGACATGCGCCAGCCCGGCTCCGTGGTCCGCAACAATCGTGAGACCTGGTACGTCGGTCCGCAGGAGGGCGACCGTTGTTGGCCCGCGCTTCAGAACCTGCTCGGGCGGACCGCGTGGGACGAGGAGTCCGTTCAGAGTCTCGACGAGGCCTCCACCAAGGTGGTCTCGATGCTCGACCACCCTTTGGAGAAGTCGTTCTCCACTCGCGGGCTGGTCGTCGGATACGTCCAGTCCGGGAAGACCACCAACTTCACGGCGCTGATCGCCAAGGCGGCAGACGCCGGATACAAGTTCTTCATCGTTCTGGCCGGCATGCACAACGGCCTGCGCAGGCAGACCCAGCTGAGGCTTCAGGACCAGCTGGTGGATCCGGTGCTGGACCAGTGGCACACGCTGACCAAGACGGAGGGCGACTTCGAACCGCACGGCAATCCGGCGGCCTTCTTCGCCCAGAGCAACGGGCAGCACGTGCTCTGCGTGGTGAAGAAGAACGTTCCCCGGTTGAAGAAACTCAAGAGCTGGCTCGAGCAGGCGCCCGACTATCTGAAGACGTGCCCCACGCTCATCATCGACGACGAGGCGGACCAGGCCAGTGTCGCCTCCAAGACGACGAACCCGTTGATCCGGGAGATCATCGACCTCTTCCCACGTGTCGGTTACGTGGGCTACACGGCCACCCCGTTCGCGAACCTGCTGATCGACCCGGCCGCCGGGGACCTCTACCCCAAGGATTTCATCGTCAACCTGCCGAAGCCGAAGGGGCACTTCGGGACCGAGGTGCTGTTCGGTCGGCAGCCGATCGATGGGGAGGACCCGGAGGACGTTCCGGACGGCTACGACATGATCCGTACGGTCCCGTACGAGGAGATCCCTCTGGTCCGGCCCGGACGCGATGAGATCGACGGATTCGTTCCCGAGATCGAGGGAGCCCTGCGCGAGTCCGTTCTCTACTTCTGGCTCGCGACCGCCGCCCGTCGCTTCCGTGGCACGGGGAACCGTCATTCCACGATGCTCGTCCACACCAGCGTCGGCACTGCTGTGCACGAGAGCTTCAAGGCGCCGCTTGAGGACTTCCGAGAGGAGGTCTCCGCGCTGGTCGAGCGCGGAGACACGGCCGCACTCGGCGAGCTGCGCCGCCTGTGGGGGAGCGAGACCGGCCGTGTGGACGCGAGCGAGTTCGACGAGACGGAGACCTCGTTCGACGAGCTCGTGGAACACCTGCCCGGGGTTCTCGCGGAGTGCCGGATCATACTGGACAACTCCACGAGCCTTGAGCGCCTCGACTACGAGAACGGTCCGGTCACGGCGATCGCGGTCGGAGGGAACACCCTCTCCCGCGGCCTGACTCTGGAAGGCCTGATCGTCAGCTACTTCGTTCGTGGTGCGTCCACGTACGACACGCTCCTCCAGATGGGGCGCTGGTTCGGCTTCCGCAACGGCTATGCGGACCTGCCGCGCGTGTGGATGACGGACGACCTGCGTGACTCGTTCCGGCACATCGCGATGGTCGAGGCGGAGATGCGGCGTGACATTGACCGCTACCTCGTCGAGGACAAGACGCCGGAGACCTTCGCGGTCCGCCTGCGCAGTCACCCTTCGCTGAGGATCACCGCGGCCGCGAAGATGCGCGATGCGATCAAGGCGAGTTCGTCGTACGGCGGCCAGCGCATTCAGACCCGGTACTTCCACACGCACGACGCGGCCTGGCTGCAGGTCAATCAGGAGGCCGCCAGCGGGCTGCTCCGTGACGCGTTGAAGCTCGACGGTGCGCGGCACGAGGACCACACGGTTCACGGCCGGCCTGGTAGGCACGTGCTGAGGGACGTCTCGCATGGCCTGGTTCTCAGGTTCCTGGACGAGTACCGATTCCATGAGAAGTCGATGGACTGCGATACGAAGCTGCTGCGGGAGTACATCGAGAAGCGCACCCGGGCCCGTAACGGAGGAGGTCTGCGGCGCTGGAACGTCGCGGTGGTGGGCAACGCCCCGAGCGGTTCGTCGGACATGCTCTACGAGTTCGTCGAGGGCATCGCCGTCGACCGGATCGTTCGCGCGCGGCAGATCACGGCCGATCCGGCGGCCGCGGACATCAAGACCCTGATGAATCCGATCGACGCCGGTATCGACCTGGACCTCAAGGGCTGGTCCGGCGGAAAGGTCACCGAGGACGTGCTCAAGCACCTCCGGCAGACCCAACTGCCGGACACCGGGCTGCTCGTCCTCTACCCGATCGACCGGGTTTCGCCGACCAGGCGCAAGGAGCGTCTCCCGCTGGACGCCGTCGACCACGTGATTGGTGTGGGCATGGTGTTTCCCGTGCCGCGTGGCGAGGACAGCAAGGTGGACTGGTACAGCGCGGACCTCTCCGGTGTCGTGCAGGACGACGATCTGGACGCGATGCCGGAGGAGGACCTCTCGGCCGCGCTCTACGAGGAGCAGGGCTGATGACGGACGGAGGCCTTCAGAGGATTCTCGAGGATCACTGGGTGGCTCTCGGCGTTGGCCCTGCCGGTGGCGCCGATGTCGTTCGGACCTCGGAGTTGCCGGTCGACACGGAACTGGGGCGGCTGCTGGCAGCGGTGGACGGCCACGGATTTCGACACCTCCTGGTGCCTCTGCAGCGACGTCAGAGCGTGGCCGGCAGCGTGGCCGGAGCGGCTCTGCGCATATACGAACGGCCGTTGCAGGACGACAACCGGTACGGACGGTACGCCGACATCACCTGTGCGCTCAGGGAGCTTGACGACGTCTTCACCGGGCTGTGCAAGGACGTCCTCCTCGCCCTGGAAGCGGATGGTTCGCGCCCATACCGGACGGCCCTTGCGGTCGTGGACCGCTGGCGCCGGTTGTTCGCCGGGGTCCCGAGGATGCTCAGCCGTGAACAGCTCGTCGGGTTGCATGGTGAACTGTCAGTTCTGGAGCGGTTGCTGACGATCGACCCGGGGGCCGTTCGGCTCTGGGTGGGCCCCGACGGGCAACGCCACGACTTCACCGACGGACGCCATGCCGTCGAGGTGAAGAGCACCATCGACGCCTCGGAACGGAGGACCGTCCATGTGCACGGCCTGGACCAGCTTGAGGAGCCGGACGGCGGCGATCTTCTGCTGGGCTGGCACAGGTTCGAGGAGCGCGTCGACGGCGAGACCCTGAAGGAGCGGGTCCAACGGGTGCGCGACCTCTGCGACGACGAGTCCGGGTTCATGGCCGGGCTGCTGAGCGCGGGGTACCGGTCCGGCTCGGGCGACCCGCAGGCCGATCGTCGACTCCGGTTGGTGGAGAGCCGGTGGTACACGGTCGATGAAACGTTCCCGCGGTTAATGGTGGGCTCGCTTGTCGACGGCGTACCCGAAGGCGTGTTGGATGTCGGATACGTGGTCGACCTGGTCGGGGTGCGTGCGGAGCCGCTGGAGCCTGGCGTCGTCGACGAGCTGCTGATACGAATGGGGCGGAACGCGTGACGACGGTGCCGCGATGGTTCTCGGAACAGCACGGACCGGGCGGCGGGAACGGCGGGTCCCTACTGCTGCGTCGGCTCGATGCGACGGAACTCGATAACCTGACCCTGCTCGTGCGGGAGTCGGCCCAGAACAGCTGGGACGCCCGCGCCGGGGACGGGCCGGTCGACTTCAGGATCGAACTGCGCACGCTCGGCCCGGCCGAGGCGCCGGCGTGGCGTGCGCTGCTCGAACGCGACGCGCCGACGCCCGCTCACCTGCCGTTGCGGGCGTCCCTCCACCGTTCGGCGCCGAGGATGCTCATGGTCACGGACCTCGGCACCAAGGGCCTCGGCGGTCCGACCCGGGCCGACGAGGTGTCGGAGGAGGCCTCGGACTTCGTCGCGTTCGTGAGGAACGTCGGCGATTCCCAGGACGCGGAGGGCCGGGGTGGTACGTACGGGGCGGGCCGGGTGGTCTTCCACCTCGCGTCCGCCGCACATACCGTGCTCGTCCACACCCGTTGTCGGGTCGGGAACCGGATCGAGACCCGCCTCATCGGGTGGGCGCTCCACGAGCGGTACACCACGGAGACCGTTCTCGGTCCCCGATCCTTTACCGGGCGCCACTACTGGGGCGAGGTTCGGGACCGGGGGGATCAGACAGGTGTGTCGTACGTCGAGCCGCTGACGGGGGAAACGGCTGACACCGTAGCCAGCGAACTCGGCCTGCGCCCGTTCCCCGAAGGTGCGACCGGGACGACGATCGCGATCGTCGACCCCGACTTCGGAGACCGCACCGCGGCCGAAGGGATGCGGTGGATCGCCGATGCCATGGTCTGGAACCTGTGGCCCAAGATGCTCCCCGGTGCCGACGGCAAGCCGCCCCTTCGTCTATCCGCCGTGCACGACGGCACCATGGTGCCGGTGCCCGAACCGGCCACGGTCCCGCACCTGGGGCCCTTCGTGCACGCGTTCCGCTCGATGGACAGGCCGATCGAGCACCGGAGCCTCGGCCGGATCCTGGGCACCTTCGGACTCAAGCCGTTGATCTCGCCGTTCGGTGAACCGCCCCCACCGGCGCGGGAGGCCGGCATCGTCGGGCGGGTGCACCACACATGTCTGATGCGGCCCGTCGATCTGGTCGTGAGGTACCTCGAAGGGCCTGCGCCCACGGACGAGGCGATGGGGTACGCAGCGGTCTTCCGAGCGGACTCCGCAATGGACCGTGTCTTCGCGGCCAGCGAGCCGGCCACTCACGACGACTGGTTGGTCGAGAAGCTGAGCGGGGACGAGCACCGTCTGGCCGGTTGGGCCATGCGGGAGATCAAGCGCGAAATGAAGGAGGCGGCCGCCCCGCGAGCGCAGGGTGTGGAGTCCGGCGATGGTGTCTCGCTCGCCCGTATGAGCCGGTTGATGTCGGGTCTCATGGTCGGCGCCGCCGGACAGGGGGGCGGGGCCGTGTTCGGCCCGCCCGGGTGGAGTCGCCGATCGGGGGGTCGGTCCGGTACGGCGGCAGTCGGCTCGGTGGCCAATGGCACATCGGACACGACGGTGGACCGGTCCGGTAGGCGTGGTGCCCGGGTCCGGCACCTGGACGCCCCGTTTCCGGACACCTTCGAGGGCCGACCGGTGGTGGTCCAGCGTTTCCAGCTGTCGGACTGCGGACCGTATGAGGTGAAGGCGGTTCTCGGTGTCACCCTGGGCGGAGGCGGTCGGGAGGATTCACCACCGGAGGGTGCGGCGGTGCCTGAGGTGGTTGGTTGGGTGTCCGACGCGGGTGACTTCGCGACCGCGAGGATTCTGCAAGCGGAAGGCGGAGACGGGAAGGTCTGGTCTCTTCTGGTCAGGCCGGCGCCCGACACCGTAACGCAGGTGACACTCGAAGCCGGGTTCAGGGAGGTGTCCGCATGAGCCGGCAGGTGTTCCCCTACCGGCGGCCGCAGAACGACGAGGTGTCCGCGGACGGCTGGTCGGTCCGCCTGGACGGGGAGGGGCGTGGGCCGCTCCCGTCGTTCATCCCGGACTGGGACTACCAGTACGATCTCCACCTCGAACGCGAGGTGCGCATCGACGTCGACGCGGTTCGCCGGTCCACCGGACTCCCCGTCGAGGCGGAGCTGACATTGGTGGTCGTCTGGAGTTCCTCCGGCTCCGGGCTGAGAGTGCGGGCACATCGCGTCACGCTGCCGGCCGTGGGGGCGACGGTGGTACCCGTCTCCTTCACTGTGCACGGCCGGGAGAGCGGTGGGGTGCTGGTGTTGGACACTCAACTCGTCCTGACTTCGCGGGTGAACACGATGTCCCTCTGGACCGCCGGCCGCGCCGGGTCGATCCTCTGGCGGGACGAGGCCCAGGTCAGGCTGCAGGGTGACGACTCCCAGTTCCCCATGTCAGTGGTCGACTTCAAGCTTGCGGGTTATCCGGACGACGCCCCGTGGCTGTTGTCGATCGGGCCGGACCCCAGAGCGGCCGCCATGGGCGCGATGGTCCTGCTGGTCAACAGCGGGACGCCGTCGGTGCTCGAAGCCATGAAGCGGGCCGATCAGCCGACGCCGGCTGACCGCCCTGTCCACTCGGCGCTGCGGGCGGATGTGGTCCGCCTTCTTGTCGAGCACGCGGTCCGGAACCCGGAGCTTCGTGAGGACTGGCGATACGAACCGGACACGCTCGGGCACCTGCTGCTCGGGATCGTCCACACCTACTTCCCCGACACCTCCTTGGAGGGCCTCCGCAAGTTGTACGAGAACGACCCCTCCCTGTTCTCCGCACGCGTCCAGAGCGCCGTCCGGCTTTTCGCGAAGGAGTCCTGATGGCCTACCTGATGCCGCAGCTGCTGCCAGCCGCCGTCGACGGACTGTGTGTGGAGCTCAAGGACCGGACGGTCGAAGAGCTTCGGACCCGCGCCGCCGTGTCCCACCCCGCCACGTACTACGCCGCGACCGGAGGGCGGCGTCTCCCCGCGGACCGGCTGACGGCACTCCGGGATGCGGTCGTTGCCGTGGCTGTCAAGAACGGTTTCCCGGCGCAGTCCGACAGGCCGCCAGCCCGGCGGGCGGCGGCGCGCTTCGACACCGAGGTGGCGCGACTTCTCTACAAGGACGCGGGGATCATCCCTGCCGAGGCCCTGTCCCCACAGTTGTGGGCGTTCCTGTCCCTTGTCGTGATGCCGGACGTGGCCGCGTGGCGTTTCCCCGGTTTCAACCCGAGACGCGTCACCGGCCGCGACATCACCCGTCACGTTTTTGGACGCCTTTGGTGGCGGGCCCACCTGGTGGGTGGCGAGCGGCTCGACCCGGACGATCTCTACGACGCGCTATCGGTGCTCGGGGAGGAGGCCTTCGACCAGGTCTTCGCCCGGCGGACATCCATCGGCGCCAGCTCGCACCTTGTCTGCGGGATCCTTCGGGTGTGGCAGGAGTTCGACATCCCGGACGAGGAGGTCGCCGATCGGCAGGTCTTCCGAGACTTTCTGAAGCGCATCCTGCGACTGCGCGCGTTCGTTTCCTTTGACGCCCTCGACGAGAAGGAGCTCGACGAGGAGTTGCGCGGCCTCGTCCAGGAGTCGTTGGCGACGATCACAAGTCGGGACAGTGGGCGTGAGCCGAAGTCTCCGTTCCCGATTCCGGCCCAGCGGCCGTCGCTGGACGACGTGCGCACGATCGAGGGCTCCGGTATGAGCGGGGCAAGATCGGTGGGTTCGGCTGCAGGCAGCACCGTGACGGAGGACGCCCCGTTGACGGTGATCGATCTCTGCGCCGGGGTCGGAGGCATGACGCTCGGGCTGGAACGGGCGGGGTTCGAGATCGCCGCGGCAATCGAGATCGACGCGGACAGCTGTGACACGCTGAGGACCAATCGACCGGCCTGGGAGGTGTTGACGGGCGATCTTCAACACCTTGGACCGGAACACTCCGTCTTCCGTGGCAACGTCGATGTCATGGTGTGTGGGTTGCCCCGCTCCCCGTACACGTCGGCCGGCCGACAGCAGGCGACCAGCGACCCTCGCGACGTGCTCGTGGGTGCGCTGGCTGTGGCCATGGCCGTCCGCCCGCGCATTCTGGTGCTGGAGAACATCCCCGACTTTGTGGAGAAGCCCAAGTTCGAGGAGGCTCGGGCCAAGGTTTTCGCCGCTGCGGAGGAACTCGGCTACGTGGTCGAGAGGGGCGAGCTCCAGGCGGTGGACTTCGGTGTGCCACAGCTGAGGGGGCACGGCTTCGCGGTGGCCATGAGTGCTGAGGACATGGAGCATTTCACCTGGCCCGACCCGCTTCCCGGCCAGCGGCCCACGCTGGGCGAGACACTGCTGCCATCCATGGCCGCCCGCGGGTGGCCCCACGCCGCAGAGTGGGCCGCCGGTGCGGATGTTCCCGCCCCGCTGATCGTGGGGGGCGCGACGGGGCGCGGGGGCGCCGATCTCGGTCCGTCGCGCTCCAAGGCCATGTGGGCCCGTTTGGGTGTGTACGGGGGGAGCCTGGGGGACGAGCCGCCCGCCGCCGACTTCGTTCTGGATCGTGGGGCCCCGCCGGGCGAAGGACTGCTGAGACTTACCCTGGAGCAGGTGGCACTCCTGCAAGGGCTTCCGACCGACTGGAAGGTTCAGGGTAGGAAGACGTCCGTCTATCGGCAGATCAGCCAGGCGGTTCCGCCGGTGGTGGCCGAGGCGTTGGGCCGCAGCCTGCTCGCGGTACTCGGACCGCGAGCGTGACTCGTTCCAGCAGACGCCGGAACACCCGTACGGCGGGCCGACCGCCTTGATCGCAAAGTAGAATCCGACACCATGCCCATCCGTGACTCTGACCTCACCGACCACGACGGCTCCGCCCGTGAGCTCACCGTGGTGGATCTTTTCGCAGGTGCGGGAGGGTTCACCGCAGGACTCACGAAGAGCTACCGGCCGGAAGGCGCGGAGAGCAGCCCGTTCCGCAGCGTCGCGGCGGTCGAATTCGATGCCGCGGCCGCGGCGACCTACGCGGCGAACTTCGGTGGGCACGTCGCCAACGTCGACATCACCGGTTGGTTGCCTCCTGAGGAGGTTCTGAACGCCGACGTGATCGTGGGGGGTCCGCCCTGCCAGGGGTTCTCGGGCCTGGGCAAGGAGGACCCGGACGATCCGCGCAACCTTCTGTGGAAGGAGTATGTGCGCGTTGTCGGGCTGGTCCGACCGAAGATCTTCATCATCGAGAACGTCGACCGTTTCATGCGCTCGCCACAGTTCGCCGACTTGAAGAGGGCGCTCGATGACGATCGGTTGGGGGACTACGAGATCGTCCCCGCCGTGCTCAACGCGGCCGACTACGGGGTGCCCCAGGCGCGCCGCCGGACCATCGTGATCGGCACCCGCAAGGACGTGATCCGACGACACCCCGGCAAGCGGCCGCTGAGTCATCCGTCAGCCACCCACGTCCGGGAGCCCGACCTCACGGGCCGCCCGCTCTGGCGCACGGTTCAGGAGGCCGTTTTCGACCACGTCGCCAAGACCGTGGACGGGATCGACCTGCCCGACCGGGCGGCGGCGGACGGCGGTGTTCCGGGGCCGTACCGGACCACCGAACTGCACATCGGTCGGGAACCGCGTCCGCTCTCGATCGCGCGGTACGCCGCGATTCCGGCCGGAGGCAACCGTAAGAACCTGCGGGACAAGACCGCCGTCATCGACGGAAAGGCGACCCCGCTCTCGACGGAGAGCTGGGATCGGCACAACAACGGTTCGGGCGACGTGATGGGACGGCTGCACGCCGATCGGCCCTCGGTGACCATCCGTACCGAGTTCTACAAGCCGGAGAAGGGGCGTTACCTGCACCCGGTGGCGGACCGACCGATCACCCACTACGAGGCGGCGTTGATCCAGGGCTTTCCCAGGGATTTCGTCTGGCACGGTTCCAAGATCCAGATCGCCCGTCAAATCGGCAATGCCGTGCCGGTCGGGCTCGGATCGGCAATCGGCAAGGCGATCGACGAGTACCTGCGGAAGCTCGGGCCCGAGGAGGTCTGATCCGCGGCGTCATCCTGCCTGGCTGCAGGCCTGAGAGCCGTTCGGTCCCCGTTGGCCGGACCTGAGCCAAGCAGACGACCCCGGGAGACAGAACCCGGCGTACAGGCCGACTCTTCCGCCGCCCTAGCTTGACTGAGGCCCCCTGATCTGCGAAGCCGCAGGTCAGGGGGCCTTTGTCGTGGGGCCGCCCCGGTCGCGCGAGCGGCTCGGGAGACAGAACCGGGGGTACAGGCCGACTGTTCCGCTTGCCTGCCGTTACGCGGGGCGGGCGCCGACGGCGTCGCGGATCTGGTCGCCGAGGCCGCCGTTGACGCGGGCGCAGTTGGCGCAGCAGAAGAAGCGGCCGGCCACTTCGACGCCGTGGCCGACGATGCGGACCTGGCACTGCTCGCAGCGCGGCGCGAGCTTCTCCATCGCGCACTCGAAGCTGTCGAAGGTGTAGGTGTCGCCGGTGATGGTCTTGATCTCGAAGGCGAGCCAGTAGTCGTTGCCGCAGGTGACGCAGGTGGCCATGGCGGCCGTCTCCTTCCGGTGGGGGCCCGCCGGCCGGGGTGGCCGGGCAGCCGTTCCCAGTGTCGGAGGGCCGTGCGGGGGCGGCCACTCGGCGGCGTCGTCAGGCGGAGCGGCCGGCCAGTTCCTCCAGGGCCCGGACGGCGCGGTCGGCGTCGTCGGCGGTGACGAACAGGTGGTCGTGGTGGAAGCCGGCCACCACGTTGCAGCTGATCCCCTCCTCGGCGAGGCGCCCGGCGACGGCCGCGGTGAGGCCGACGGCCTCCAGGGCGGAGTGGATCTGCAGGGTGATCCAGGCGGCCACGTACTCGTAGCGCAGCCCGAGTGCGTCGGCCTCCTCCTGGGCGACGACGACCGTGACCCCTTCGGGTTCGGCGACGGTCACCACCGGCCGCATGCCCGCGGGCACCTTGGCGGGCAGCGTGCAGTACACGTACCGCCCCGGGTTGAGCAGCGGGCGCATCCCGTGCAGCAGCTTCGCGAGGTCTCGTTCACCGGCCATGCCCGTCACCGTAGCGGCCGGACGGGGCCTGGGCGGTGGGGTGGGGCGCCGGTGCGCCGTTCGTGTCGGAATCCGTTGACGAGCGACAGTCGCCGATATATCGTCGAGCTATCGAGACAGTAACTCGACTGGCTCGGTGAACGAGGAGGTGAGCGCCATGCGCTCAGGAAACCGAGGAAATCCGGGAATGCGGTTCAGCGGCGAGGGTCCGCGCGGTGGCTGGCGCCGCGGGCCGGGGCCGGACTTCGAAGGGCGGGAGTTCGAGGGCCGGGAGGCCTTCGGCGGCTTCGGCCCGCCGCCGTTCGGCGGCGGTGGCCCCGGGCGGCCGATGGGCGGTCCGTTCGGGCACGGCTTCGGCGGGCACGGCGGGCGCCGCGGCGGTCCGCACGGGCGGCGTGGCGGCCGGGCGCGGCGCGGGGACGTCAGGGCCTCGCTGCTGGCGCTGCTCAAGGAGCGGCCGATGCACGGCTACGAGATGATCGCCGAGATCTCCGAGCGGACGGGTGGGGCCTGGCGGCCCAGCCCGGGCTCGATCTACCCCAACCTCCAACTGCTGGAGGAGGAGGGCCTGATCACCGCGGAGGAGGTCGGCGGCAAGCGGCTGGTGTCGCTCACCGAGGCGGGCCGGGCCGAGGCCGAGGCGGGGCCCGCCGAGCCGTGGGCGGAGGCCGGCCGGGAGGTCGACTGGGAGGCCGTCCAGGAGGTCGGCCAGGCGCTGGCCGCGGTCGACCAGGCGATCCGCCAGGTGATGGCGACGGGCACCGAGGCGCAGCGCGCCAAGGGCCTGGCAGTGCTCACCGAGGCGCGCAAGAAGCTCTACCTGATCCTCGCCGAGGAGGACTGACCGGCGTGGGGGGCTGGGCACAGGCGGTGCGGCTGCTCAGGGGTGGACCGTGAACAGGGCCACGCAGGCGAGCAGCAGCACCGCCCAGCCGAACCAGAGCCAGCCGTTCGGGCCGATCACCACGGTGTAGACGCACACCGCCACCAGCAGCGCCCCGGTGACGCCGGCGACCTGCCGGTTGTGGTGCGCGACCGCCTGGGGGCGGCTGCGGGGGTGCCGTGCCGTTCTCGCCATGCCGTCCTCCCGGGGAGGCTGGGGGCGGCGGCCGGTGCGGGCGGCGCGGCCGTCAGCCGGACGCGCGGGCGGTGGCCGCCTCGTCGAACTCGTAGCGCCAGTGCCAGCTGATGCCCCGCACCTGCTTGGACCGGACGTACACCAGTGTGCGCGCGGGGGAGTCGCCGTGCGCGGGGACCGGCACCTTGTAGGTCTTCGGCACGCCGAACATCGGCCCCAGCGGGATGGGGAGGATGCGGCCGTCCAGGGGGCCGCCGATGAATTCGGTGTCCGCGCTCTTCACCCCACCAGGGTCTCACCTCCGCACGGGTGACCGGCGCACACGCCCGGGGCCCGTCCGGCGGATCCTGCCGGGTGCGGGGAGTGTGACCGGAGAGGCACCGCCCCCGGTCATCCGGAGGCCCCGCGCACCCTTATCCTTCCTGTTACGCCCCCGGGGTTCACCCGGGTCAGCGGGCCCCGTACGGGCCGGGCAGGGCGCGGATCCGCGCGCCCTCCGGCCGACCTGGCGCGGACAGCGTGCTGCCGCGACTGCGTACCGTGACCCGGGCGTCGGCCCTCCGGTGACCCCGGTTCCCGGTCGGCAGGGCGTGGACAGCAGGGCCGAGCACCGCCCCGGGAAGCAGCGGGGGGCGCTGTGCGTTGCGTCGGAGTGGTACGTCGAACGCTGTGCCGCACCAGGTACGGCAGTGCGCGGAAGGGGCCCGATGGAAGCCGGCGGCAGGTGGACGACCTGGTGGCAGAAGCGTGAGCGTCAGCGGGCCCGGTCGGGTGACGTGGACGGCCCCGCCGCCCGACTCGATCAGCTGCTCGGCGCGGTGCGCGCCGGATTCCCGCTCGCGCCGGCCGCGCATCCGGCCGGCTACCGCTGTTCCTGCGACCGGGTGGCATGTCCGGCCCCCGCCCAGCACCCGGTCTCCTTCGCCTGGCAGACCCAGGCCACGACCGATCCCGAGCAGCTCGCCCGCTGGCTCGCCCGCGATCCGCAGACCAACTTCATCACCGCCACCGGGCGCGCCCACGACGTGCTGGACGTCCCGGTCGAGGCCGGCCGGCTGGCCCTGGAACGGCTGACCGAGCGGGGCGTCGAGGGCCCGGTCGCCGCCGTCGGCGAGGACCGCTACCTGTTCTTCACCGCCACCCGGGGCACCCCGCAGGACGAGGACGAGTGGTGGCCGAGCGTCCTCGACTCCACCCCGGACACCATGTCCGAGCACCCCGGCCTGCGCTGGCACTGCCGCGGCTCGTACACCCTGCTGCCGCCGGCCGCGCTGCCGGACGGCTCGCAGGTGCGGTGGCTGCGCGGGCCCGAGCAGCCGCTGCCGGACCCGCTGCGCGTCCTGGACGTGCTCACCGACGCCTGCACCGAGGTGGGCGCCGTCGCCGAGGAGCAGTGGCTCATCGGCTGAACCGGCGCCCGCGGCGGCTCGGCGGCTCGGCGGTTTTCCCGGGGCCGCCCGGCGCCCGGCCGGGGTCACGGCAGGGTGAGGACCTCCGCGCCGTCCGCCGTGACCACCAGGGTGTGCTCGAACTGGGCGGTGCGCTTGCGGTCCTTGGTGACGACCGTCCAGCCGTCCGGCCAGATCTCGTAGTCGTAGGTGCCCAGGGTGAGCATCGGCTCGATGGTGAAGGTCATCCCCGGCTTGATCACCTCGGTGGCCCGCTCGCTGTCGTAGTGCGGGATGATCAGGCCGGAGTGGAACGACGTGTTGATGCCGTGCCCGGTGAAGTCCCGCACCACGCCGTAGTCGAAGCGCTTGGCGTAGGACTCGATGACCCGCCCGATCACGTTGATCTGACGGCCGGGCTTGACGGCCTTGATCGCCCGGTTGAGGGATTCGCGGGTCCGCTCGACCAGCAGCCGGGACTCCTCGTCGACGTCGCCGACCAGGTAGGTGGCGTTGAGGTCGCCGTGCACCCCGTGGATGTACGCGGTGGCGTCGATGTTGACGATGTCGCCGTCCTGGAGCACGGTCGAGTCCGGGATGCCGTGGCAGATCACCTCGTTGATCGAGGTGCAGACCGACTTGGGGAAGCCGCGGTAGCCGAGGTCGGACGGGTACGCGTCGTGGTCGCACATGTAGGTGTGGGCGACGGCGTCCAGTGCGTCGGTGGTGACGCCGGGGGCGATCAGCTTGGCGGCCTCCGCCATCGCCTGGGCGGCGATCCGGCTCGCGATCCGCATCTTCTCGATCGTCTCGGCGGTCTGCACCTCGGGCCCGGTGTACGGCGTCGGGGCGGGCCGCCCGACGTACTCGGGGCGCGCGATGTGCGCCGGGACCTTGCGGGTGGGGGACTGGATGCCGGGTACGAGAGCCATGGCCGCGAGTCTAACGGCCGCCCCCGGCGCGCCCGGGCGGTGTGCGCGGAGGCCCCGGCCGGGGAATGATCGGTACGACCCCAACGCGTCGACGGGAGGGCACCATGCCCCTGGGATTCCACCGCAAGCCGACCGGAAAGCCCGGCGAGTGGTTCTACTGCATCAAGCACGGCAAGGTCGAGGAGGGGCCGGAGTGCCCCGCCAAGGACCGCCTCGGCCCGTACGACAGCCCGGAGGAGGCCGCGCACGCCCTGCAACTCGCCGACGAGCGCAACCGGGAGTGGCGGCAGGGGGACGAGCGCTGGAACGACACGCCGAAGGACGGCGGCGGCGAGTAGCGGCCGGGGCGGCGTCCGGCTTTTCGCCGTCAAGCCGGCGCCGTCAGCAAGTCGCCGTCAGTCCGTCGCCGCGGCGGCCTCCCGTTCGCCTTGCTGCCCCCGCTCGCGCTGCTGCCCCCGCTCGCGCTGCTGTTCCCGCTCGCGCTCCGCGCGCTCGTGCCCGGCGCGGACGGCGGCGGTGTGCGGGTCGGTGCGGTCGTCGTAGGCGAGCAGCTTGGGCAGCGCGGCGGCCACCGCGAGGACGGCGACGACGCAGATCAGACCGCCGCTCCAGACGGCGGCGCGGACGCCGACCAGCCCGGCCATGGTGCCGGCCCGGACCTGGCCGAGCTGGGGGCCGACGGAGTAGCTGAGCAGTTCGACGCCGGCCATCCGGCCGCGCACCTCGTCCGGGATGGACTGGTTCCACATGGTCGAGCGGGCCAGCCCGCTGATCTCGTCGGCGCCGCCGGCCAGCGCCAGGCCGAGCAGCACCAGCCAGATGCTCCCGGACAGGCCGGCCATGGCCATGGCCGCGCCCCAGCCGACGGCGGCGACCACCAGCAGCCGGCCGTGCCGGTGGATCCGGGACGTCCAGCCGCTGGTCGCCCCGACCAGCAGGGCGCCGGCCGCGGAGGCCGCGTACATCGGGCCGAGCGCCCAGTCCGCGCCCAACTCGGAGGCCAGGAAGGGGAAGACGGCCACCGGGAAGGCGAACAGCATCGCGCAGAGGTCGATCGTGTAGGTGCCGAGCAGGTCCTTGCGGCTCCACGCGTACCGGACGCCGGTGAGCACCGCCCGCACCGACGGCCGCTCGGCGCCGGTGGCCGGCGGCACCGCGCGGATCCGGACGAGCAGCAGCAACGAGGCGGCGAAGGTGAGCACGTCCAGCGCGTACGCCGTCCCCACCCCGGAGAACGCCACCACGACGCCGGCCAGCGCCGGCCCGGCCACCGAAGCGGCGTTGCGGTACAGGGAGTTGAGGGCGAACGCGGCGGTCAGGTGCTGGTGCGGGACGATCCGCGGGGTGAGCGAGTCCAGGGCCGGGCGCTGCAACCCGTCGCAGGCCGCGACCAGCGCGGCGACCAGGTAGATCGGCCAGAGCAGCGGGGACGGCAGCAGCGCGTTGAGCAGCAGCAGGCCGGCGAGCAGGCCCAGCCCGGCCTCGGCGCGCAGTACCAGCTTCCGGCGGTCCAGGGCGTCGGCGAGGGCGCCGCCCCACAGGCCGAAGACGATCAGCGGGACGAGCTCGAAGGCGCCGATCAGGCCGACCGCGAAGGAGGATCCGGTCAGTTCCTTGATCTGCATCGGCACGGCGACGTAGGTCAGGTAGCTGCCGAAGCTGGTGACGCAGCCGGAGAGCCAGAGGAAGCGGAAGTCGCGGGAGGCGCGCCAGGGCGAGAGGTCGGGCGCGAGCGAGCGCAGCAGCGTGCGAGACCGTCCGGAGGTGCCGGGGGGATGCGGGGGTTCGTCGTCGTTCACGAACCAGCATCCTCGAACGCGGGCCGCCGGGTTCGCAAAGGGTTTTTCAGCCCGGCACACGGCCGTCATGGTCGGCGTCCGGCCGTCACGGTCGGGCCGGGGTGGGGTGGGCCGGGGCGGGCCGGGCTACCAGCGGCTGATCGCGGGCGGTACGGTCAGCCGGCCGGCGAGTTCGGCGAGCCGGTCCAGCGCGGTGCGGCGGCCCGGGGGCCGCCCGGCGGCGGCGCTGACCAGGTGCTGGGCGAGGTCGAAGGGCTGCTCGTCGGCGGTGCCGACGGCGAGCCGCTCGTGCGCGAGCCCGCCGAGGTCGCCCGGCTCGGCGGGGGCGGCGCCGTCCAGTGCGAGCACGGTCGCGCCGTGCCGGCGGGCGTCCTGCACCCGTTCCAGCAGTGTCGGGCCGGCCGCCTCCGGCGCCACCACCAGGACGGTGGCGCCGCGCCCGGCCCCGGTGAGCCGGCGCAGGCCGTGCGCGAGGTGCGACGGGGCGCCGGCCGGCGGAGCGTGCCGCAGCAGGGTGGGCACCAGTCGGGGGACGGCCGACCAGGCGGCCTCGTCCGCCAGGTGCGCGGCCAGATGCCAGGGCTCGTACGCCTCGGTGCCGACCAGCAGCAGCTCGCCGGCCGTGCGCCGCGACACCGAGCGCCGCAGCGATCCGGCGAAGCCGCCGACCGCCTCCAGCCAGCCGGTGCCCGCCAGGTGCTGCCGGAGTGCCGAAACTCTCACCGCGTCCATGCGGCCCAGAATGTCGCGTCCGGCCGGGGGTTTGACAGGATCGGCCCATGACTTCCCTCGATTCAGCGACAAACCCGGCCCACGAACTGCCGGACGTCTCACAGCTGGTGGTCGGTGTCCTCGGCGGCACCGGCGACCAGGGGCGCGGCCTGGCCCTGCGACTGGCCAAGTCCGGCCAGCAGGTGATCATCGGCTCGCGCGACGCGGCCCGGGCCGAGGCCTCCGCCGCCGAACTGGGCCGCGGCGTGCGTGGCGCCGACAACGCCACCGCCGCCCGGGAGAGCGACGTGGTGATCGTCGCGGTGCCCTGGGACGGGCACGCCGCGACCCTGACCGCCCTGCGCGAGGAACTGGCCGGCAAGATCGTGGTCGACTGCGTCAACCCGCTCGGCTTCGACAAGCAGGGCGCGTACGCGCTGAAGCCGGAGGAGGGCAGCGCCGCCCAGCAGGCCGCCGCGCTGCTGCCGGACTCCCGGGTCACCGCCGCCTTCCACCACCTCTCGGCGGTGCTGCTCCAGGACGAGTCGGTGGAGCAGATCGACACCGACGTCATGGTGCTCGGCGAGGAGCGGGCCGCCACCGACATCGTGCAGGCGCTGGCCGGCCGGATCCCCGGCATGCGGGGGATCTTCGCTGGCCGGCTGCGCAACGCGCACCAGGTGGAGTCGCTGGTGGCCAACCTGATCTCGGTCAACCGCCGCTACAAGGCCCACGCGGGCCTGCGGGTGACGGACGTCTGAGACCGGACCGTCTGAGAGCGGACCGTTTGAGACCGGACCGTCTGGGACCGGACCGTTCGGGACCGGCCGCCCGAGATCCGGTCGAGCCGTGTCGGCCTCACCCCTGGACCAGTTCCGGAGGTGAGGTCGGCGACAATGGGTGCGGCCGCAACCCGGCCGACCGCACCCGGCCCTAGGAGCCTCCCGCCATGCCCCGCACGTCCCTCTTCGCCCTGATCGTCGTCGTCCTCGCGCTGGCGGCCGCCGTGGTCTCGCTGACCCAGGGCTTCTGGCTGGGCCTGATCTGGCTCCCGATGGCCGGTGTGGCGAGCAACGTGCTCTGGATGAACCGCCGCCGCGCGAAGATCGCCGAGGCCTCGGCCGCCGCTGCGGCAGCCGAGCAGGGCTAGGGGCTCTCTTTCGGATCACGCCGGGCGCGCGACGCCGGAGCACGCACCTCGCCGCGTTGTCGTCGGTCGCCGATACTCCGCATGGACTCCCTCCTCCGCCTTGCGATGCACGCACTCCGACGCCGCGCGCTGATCCGACGTGATCCGAAAGAGAGCCCCTAGCCGACTAGTTCTTCCAGAAGCTGAACAGGTACCGGCCGAGCGTCGCGTAGTCCTGGTCCACGCCGAACAGGCTCATCAGGTCGTGGATGACCCCGAAGAAGAACGAGTTCACCTCGGGCTGCCACAGCAGCGCGAACACGGCCAGCAGCCCGTACGGCGCGAACGGCTCGACCGCGCGCCGGGTCTTGTAGGACAGCCAGGGCTCGACGATCCCGTAGCCGTCCAGGCCGGGCACCGGCAGCAGGTTCAGCAGGGCGGCGCTGAGCTGGAGCAGGCCGAGGAAGCCGAGCGCGGCCGCGAACGGCGAGACGTTCAGCTCGTAGCCGTTCCAGACCGCGTGCACCGTCGGGTCGTCCAGCCAGCCGGCGCCGATCGGGACCAGCAGCAGGGCCGCGCACACCACGTTCACCAGCGGCCCGGCCGCCGAGATCAGGCTGTGCTTGAGTCGGCCCTGGATCCGGTCCCGCTCGATCCAGACCGAGCCGCCGGGCAGGCCGATGCCGCCCATGATCACGAACACGATCGGCAGCACGAAGCTGAGCAGCACGTTGGTGTACTTCAGCGGGTTGAGCGTGAGGTAGCCCTTGGCGCCGACGCTGATGTCGCCGCCGTGCAGCGCGGTGCGGGCGTGCGCGTACTCGTGCAGGCACAGCGAGACCATCCAGCCCGCCACCACGAACAGGAACACCCCGAACGAGGCGTTCCCGTAGCCCGAGTACACCGCCCAGCCGGAGGTGGCGAGGACGGCGAGGAGCACCCAGAACACCGGGCTGATCCGGCGGTCCTCGCTGCGTGAGCGCTGCGTGGCGGCGAAGGTCATGGTGTGGGTGCTCCGGGTGTCCGAGGAAAAGCGGGCAGGGGATCGATCATGCCGGGCGGGCCGGTGACCGGACAAGCCGTCCCGGGTGAACGTCCGAGGGCCCCGTCCGGGTTCCGCCGCCGGTGAGGGACCCCTGGACAATTGTGCGCCCCGAGCGCCGCCCATCGACCAGAATGGACCGGTGTACTACGGCATCCTCGGGACCACGACGGCTCACCACGACGACGGCACCCCGGTGCCGCTAGGCGGCGCCCGGCTGCGGGCACTGCTCACCGCGCTCGCCCTCCGGCAGGGCCGCCCGGTGCCCGCCGACCTGCTGGTGGACGAGGTGTGGGAGGCCGAGCCGCCCCAGGACTCCTCCGCCGCGCTCCAGACCCTGGTCGGCCGGCTGCGCCGGACCGTCGGCCGGGACGAGATCGGCTCCGGCCCGGCCGGGTACTGGCTGACCGACCCGGCCACCGACCTCGCCGAGTTCCAGCGGCTCGGCGCCGAAGGCCGCCGCGCCCTCGACACCGGGGACCACGCGCTCGCCGCCGACCGGCTGCGCGCCGCCCTGGCGCTGTGGCGCGGCCCCGCCCTGGCCGACCTGCCGGACCGCAGCGGCCCGGCCGCCCGGCTGGAGACCCAGCGCGAGGAGGCCCGCCGCCACCGGATCACCGCCGAGCTCGGGCTCGGCCGGGCCGCCGAACTGGTCGCCGAACTCACCGAGCTCTGCGAACGGCAGCCGCTGGACGAGCCGTTGCAGCAGCTGATGATCCGGGCGCTGCACGAGAGCGGCCGCACCGCCGAGGCGCTGCGCCACTACGAGCGGACCAGGCGCGCCCTCGCCGAGGAGCTCGGCGTCGACCCGGGGCGCCAACTCCAGGCCCTGTACGCCACGTTGCTGACCCCGGCCGAGGCCGAACCGGCCCCCGCGCCCGCGCCGACCGCGCCCGCCCCCGCGTCGACCGCCCCCGCGCCGGAGCCCATACCGGCCCCGCCGGTCGCCGAACGGTCCGGGGCGCTCCAGCCCCCGCGCGTCGGCGGCAACCTGCGCGGCCGGCTGACCAGCTTCGTCGGCCGCGAGGGCGATCTCGCCGCGCTGCGCGGAACGTTGACGAACAGTCGGCTGATCACCCTGACCGGCCCCGGCGGCTCCGGCAAGACCAGGCTCTCGATCGAGGCAGGCCGCGCCGAGCAGTCCGCCGGGCACTGGCCGGACGGCGTCTGGGTGGCCGAACTCGCCCCGCTGGAGAGCCCGGACGCGGTGCCCGCCGCCGTGGTCTCCGCACTCGGCCTGCGCGAGATCGTGCTGCACAGCGGCGGCATGGTCGCCGAGGTGATCGAGAAGCGCGCCGAGGACCCGGTGCGCCGGCTGGTCGAGCACTGCGGCCACCGTCGGATGCTGCTCGTCCTGGACAACTGCGAGCACCTGATCCAGGCCGCCGCCGACCTCGCCGACGTCCTGCTCGCCGAGTGCCCCGAACTGACCGTGCTCGCCACCAGCCGGGAGCCGCTCGGCGTGCCCGGCGAGACCGTGCTGCCGGTCGAGCCGCTGCCCGACCCGGTGGCGCTGCGCCTGCTCACCGAGCGCGCCACCGCCGCCCGCCCCGGCTTCGACCCGGACACCGACCCGGCGGCCTGCGCCGAGATCTGCCGCCGCCTGGACGGCCTGCCGCTGGCCATCGAACTCGCCGCCGCCCGGCTGCGGGTGATGACGGCGCGCCAGATCGCCGACCGCCTGGACGGCCGGTTCGCCCTGCTCACCGCGGGCAGCCGCACCCTGCTGCCGCGCCAGCAGACCCTGCGCGCGGTGGTCGACTGGAGCTGGGACCTGCTGGGCAAGCGCGAACGGGCGGTGCTGCGCCGGCTCTCGGTGTTCGCCGGCGGCTGGCAGCTGGAGGACGCCGAGGCGATCTGCGCCGACGGCACCGAGGTGGTCGGCGGGGAGGTCGCCGACCTGCTGCTGTCGCTGGTCGACAAGTCCCTGCTGGTCGCCGACCTGGACGACGGCAGCCTGCCGCGCTACCGGATGTTGGAGACCATCCACGAGTACGCGACCGAGCGCCTCGCCGAGTCCGAGGAGGAGCGCGACGCGACCGGGGCCCGCCACCTGGCGCACTTCCGGAGCGTCGTCGCCACCGCCTTCCTGAACATGCACGGCCCCCAGCAGCTGCACTGGCTGACGGTGCTGGAGCGCGAGCTGGACAACGTCCGGGCCGCGCTGAGGCGCGCCATCGACCTCGGGGACGAGCAGCAGTCGCTGGTCCTCACCCTCGGCATGAGCTGGTACTGGTCGCTGCGCGGCTACAGCATGGAGGCCCGCGGCTGGTACGACGCCGTCGCGGCGCTCGGGCCGGATCCGTTCGGCCCGCAGCCGCCCGTACCGCTGGAGCGGGACGTGCTCTCCTACGGCCTGCCGATGCCCGAAGGGGTCGTCGAGGAGGCCCGCCGACTGCTCGCGATGTACCGGCTGATGGGCATGTTCGAGGGGAACCTGGACGTGCTCGGCAACCCGGTGGCGATCGCCGTCGCGGAACAGCTGCTGGACGTCTACACCCCGGAGCTGCCGCAGGCCTACCGGTTCCCGGGCCTGATACGGGTGTTCGGGGCGTTCCTGGCCGGCCGGCTGGAGCTGATGAAGAGCCTGCTGGACGACGCCGTCCGCGGCTGCGAGGAGCACGGCGGGCCGAACGACCTCGCGTTCATCCTGCAGCTCCGGGCCAAGATGCTGAACGACTGGCCGGGCGGGGCCGACCAGGGAATCCTGGACGGCGCGCGCTCCCTGGAGCTGTACGAGCGGGCCGGCAACCTCTGGGGGGTCTCCCAGGCGCTGGCGGCCCAGGGCGAGTCGCTGGCCAACCGGGGCGATCCGGCGGCCGCCGCCGCAGCGTACGAGCGGGCGATCGAGCTGGCCGAGGAGCTGGGGACACCGCACGAGGTGCCGATGCTGCGGGTGAACCTCGGCTCCGCCCTGCTGGAGCAGGACATGGAGCACGGCGAGCGGATCATCCGGGAGGCGCTGGCCGGGCTGGACTCCCACAGCGCGGACCACTCCTCCACCGGCGCGCTGCTGTTCGGCGGCCTCACGCTCTGCGGCGTCCACATGCTGCGCGGCGAGCACGAGCAGGCGCTGGCCGAGCTGGACCGGATGGAGGCGACCAGCGTCGGCAGCTTCGCCCCGGGGATCGTGACCGGGATGCTGACCACCACCCGGGGCTGGATCACCGCCCGGGCAGGCCGGCCGGACGAGGGGCTCGCGGCACTGCGCGAGGGGCGGACGCTGCTCCGTCAGACGGCGAGCACCAGCGGCTTCGGCGAGCAGATGACGGTCATGGTGGTGCCCGCGGTGGTGGGGGTGCTGCGTTCCTTCGCCGAGCGCGACGGCGACCTGGAGCGGGCCCGGCAGGCCACCGTGCTGCACGGGGCGCACCACATGCTGAACGGCCCGAAGGGCGGCTACCTGGACCGCGTCGAGCGCGGCCGGGCGGCGGCCTCCCTGCGGGCCCTGCTGGGCGACGCCGCGTTCGAGGCCGCCCACACCGCCGGCGAGGGCCTGACCCCGGAACAGGTCCGGGAGCGGATGTACGAGTGGATCGGCTGACCGGCGTCCGTCCCTGGTCACCGGTCAGCCGTTCCGTCGGCCGGCCCCGTCCCCTGGTGCCGGCCGGTCGCCCCCCGGCCCTCCCCCGCGGAGGGCCGGCGGCCGTTCTCAGGTCCGCTTGCGGAAGCGGGCGACGGCGAGCGGCGCGAAGATCGCGGTGGTGGCCACCGACCAGATCAGCACGACCATCACCGGGTGGGCCAGCGGCCCCTGGCCGTTGAGCAGGGAGCGGGAGGCGTCGGCGAGCGCCGACAGCGGGTTGACCTTGGTGAAGGCCTGGAGCCAGCCCGGCATGGTGTCGGTCGGCGCGAAGATCGAGCTGCCGAACTGCATCGGCATCAGGACCAGCATGGCCACGCCCTGGACGGCTTGGGCGCTGCGCAGCGCCATGCCCAGCAGCATCGAGACCCAGACGATCGACATGCCGAACACCAGCGACAGGCCGACCGCGGCCACGACCTCCAGCGGACCGGTCTTCACCTCGAAGCCGATGCACATCGCGAAGCCGATCAGGATCACGAAGGAGAGCAGCGCCCGGCAGGTCTCGGCGGCCATCTTGGAGAGCAGGACGGAGGCCCGGCCGATCGGCAGGGTCCGGAAGCGGTCCATCACGCCGGTCTGGAAGTCGCTGTTCAGGCCGGTGCCGACGGCCATCGCGAGGGTGAGGCCGGTCTGCCCGAGCAGGCCGGGGATCATGTACTGCTTGTAGGAGTCCTGGTTGCCGGAGACGGCGCCGCCGAAGACGTAGACGAACAGCACCGTGAAGATGACCGGCATCAGCACGGCGTCGAACATCGACTCCGGGTCGGCCTTGATCCGCATCAGGTTGCGGCGGGTCAGCGCGCCGACGTGGCGGAAGGTGCCGGACAGGCCGATCCGGGAGTCCTCCACCCGGGCGGGGGCGATGGTGGCGGTGGTCATGCGACGGGCTCCTTGGCGAGGCTGGGGACGGCGTCCGCGGTGTCGGCGGGCTTGCCGGTGATGGCGAGGAAGACCTCGTCGAGGCTGGGCACCTTGGTGTCGATGCCGGCTATCGCGAAGCCGCGGCCGCCGAGCACCCCGATGACGGTGGTCAGCTGCTCGTCGTCGGTGATCGGCACGGCGAGCAGGCCGGTGTCGGTGGAGACGGTGGCGCTGGTGATGCCGCGGTCGTGCAGGCAGCGGGCCATCTCGGGCAGCTCGGCCGGGTGGGCGGCGCGGATCTGGAGGGTCTGGCCGCCGACCTTGGCCTTGAGCTCGGCCACGCCGCCGTTGGCGATCACCCGGCCGCGGTCGATGACGGTCAGCTCGTCGGCGAGCTGCTCCGCCTCCTCCATGTACTGGGTGGTGAGCAGCACGGTGCTGCCCTCGGCGACCATCCGCTGGACCTCGTCCCAGACCTCGTTGCGGGTGCGCGGGTCGAGGCCGGTGGTGGGTTCGTCCAGGTAGAGCACCTTGGGGCGGCCGATCATGCTGGCGGCCAGGTCGAGGCGGCGGCGCATGCCGCCGGAGTAGGTCTTGGCGGTCCGCTTGGCGGCCTCGGTGAGCGAGAAGCGCTCCAGCAGTTCGGTGGCCCGGGCCTTGGCCTCGCGGCGGGGGAGGTCGAGCAGCTGGCCGATCAGGTACAGGTTCTCGTACCCGGAGAGGAGTTCGTCGACGGAGGCGTACTGACCGGTGAGGCCGATGGTGCGGCGCAGCTGCTTGGGCTGGCGCAGGACGTCGTAGCCGCCGACGAACGCGGTGCCGGCGTCGGGCTTGATCAGGGTGGAGAGGACCCGGACCAGGGTGGTCTTGCCGGCGCCGTTGGGGCCGAGCACGCCGAGCACGGTGCCCTCGCGGACGGTGAGGTCGACCCCGTCGAGGGCCTTGGTGGTGCCGTAGTGCTTGACGATGCCGCGGACTTCGACGGCGTTGCCCGCGGCGGTCCCCCGGTCGTTCGGGGCGGTGGCGATTCGTGTCATGCCCCCAGGCTGTCCGGCCCGGCTGTCAGCGGGCTGTCATGAGGGGGGCGGGCCAGGCGCTGCGCTGTCAGACCGCTGTCACCGGGGGAGCGGGCACGACAGCGGCCCCGCTCCCCGGGCGGGGGAGCGGGGCCGTCGGGGGCCGTCAGTGGAAGCTGTGCTCCGCCGCCGGGAAGGCGCCGCCGCGGACGTCCTCGGCGAACGCGCGGGCGGCGTCGCCGAGGACGGTCCGCAGGTCGGCGTACTGCTTGACGAACCTGGGCACCCGGCCCGCCGTCATGCCGGCCATGTCGGTCCAGACCAGGACCTGGGCGTCGGTGTCGGGCCCGCCGCCGATGCCGACGGTCGGGATGGTCAGCTGCTCGGTGACCTGGGCGGCCAGCTCGGCCGGCACCGCCTCCAGCACGACCGCGAAGGCGCCCGACTGCTGGACGGCCTTGGCGTCGCGCAGCAGCTGGTGCGCCGCCTCGTCGCCGCGGCCCTGGACGGGGTAGCCGCCGAAGGCGTGCACGGACTGCGGGGTGAGGCCGATGTGCGCCATCACCGGGACGCCGGCCTCGACCAGCAGCTCGATCGAGCGGGCGCTGCGCTCCCCGCCCTCCAGCTTGACCGCGCCGACCCCGGCCTCCTTCATCAGCCGGGCCGCGTTGCGCATGGCCTGCGCGGGGGACTCCTGGTAGGAGCCGAACGGCAGGTCGGCGACGATCATCGCGCGCTTGGTGCCGCGGACGACGGCGGCGGAGAGCATCACCATCTGATCCATGGTCACGGGCACGGTGGTCTCGTAGCCGAGGTGGCAGTTGCCGGCGGAGTCGCCGACCAGCAGGACGGGGATGCCGGCCTCGTCGAACACCCCGGCGGTGAGGGCGTCGTAGGCGGTGAGCATCGACCACTTCTCGCCGCGCTGTTTGGCGGTGGCGAGGTCGCGGACGGTGATGCGGCGGTTGGTGACCCCGCCGTAGAGGGTGGCGGTCGCCGCCTGGTTCTGGGCAGGCGAAGGCGAAGAAGCGTTCATCGAACGGACTCCTGAAGGGTTGTCGTCTCGTGGCGCCGTACGGCGTCCCCGGATCACCTCCATGCTTGCACGCCCCGGCGTGCGCGCAAAGGGGCGTGCAGGCGCGCGGGTGCGATCTGCGGCACACCGGCCGCCGGCCGGCGGGCTTTGCCGCGTTTTTACGAAACGGATTCGTCTCGTATCGAAATGGCCGCTACCCTGGTGCCGGGGGGTTACGAGACGACCATGGCTCGGAATTGCCCGCCAGTGCCACACCACCACGGACGGGAAGACCAATGACCACCGCAGCCGCGCCACCCCGCGTGCCG
Organism: Kitasatospora sp. NPDC127121; assembly: GCF_042677305.1. Lineage (NCBI taxonomy): Bacteria > Bacillati > Actinomycetota > Actinomycetes > Kitasatosporales > Streptomycetaceae > Kitasatospora > Kitasatospora sp. NPDC127121. The sequence goes on from NZ_JBHXTQ010000013.1 coordinate 93,948, forward strand.
GAAGCCATCCACCGCCGCCGCTGGGCGATCCTCTGCACCCTGGTGCTCGCCCTGCTCGTCGTCGTCCTCGACAACTCGATCCTCAACGTCGCGATGAAGACCATCGCGACCCCCGCGCCGGTCGGCCTCGGCGCCAGCCAGAGCGACCTGGAGTGGTCGATCAACTCCTACACCCTGGTGTTCGCCGGGCTGCTCTTCACCTCCGGCCTGCTCGGCGACCGCTTCGGCCGCAAGCGCGCGCTGCTCGGCGGCATGGTGGTCTTCGGCATCGCCTCGCTGCTCTCCGCACTGGCCGCCTCGCCCGGTGAACTCGTCGGCTACCGCGCCCTGATGGGCGTCGGCGCCGCGCTCGCGATGCCCGCCACGCTGGCCATCATCATGAACGTGTTCGAGCGCTCCGAGCAGCCCAAGGCGATCGGCATCTGGGCCGGCGCGGTCGGCCTGGCCATCGCCATCGGCCCGATCACCGGCGGCCTGCTGATCGAGCACTTCTGGTGGGGCTCGGTCTTCCTGGTCAACGTCCCGATCGTGATCGTCGCGGTGATCGCGATGGTCGTCCTGGTGCCCGAGTCCAAGGACCCGAACCCCGGCAAGCTCGACCCGATAGGCGTGCTGCTGTCGATCATCGGCCTGGTCGCGCTGATCTACGGCATCATCAAGGGCGGCGAGCTGGCCGACTTCACCGCCGCCGAGGCCTGGGTGCCGACGCTGATCGGCGTGCTGGCGCTGGCCGCCTTCGTCTGGTTCGAGCGCCGCACCCGCTTCCCCGCGCTGGACGTCACCTGGTTCCGCAACAAGGTGTTCAGCGCCTCCGTCGTGGTCGTCGGCGTGGTCTTCTTCGCGCTGATGGGCGTCTCCTTCTTCGGCGTCTTCTACATCCAGAGCGTGCGCGGCTACAGCGCGCTCCAGGCCGGCCTGCTGATGCTGCCGCTGGCCGTCGCCCAGCTGCTGTTCGCGCCGCGGGCCCGGCTGGTGGTCGACCGCTTCGGCGTCGCCGCCACCGCCGCCGTCGGCATGCTGCTGATCGCGGTCGGCTTCGTCGGCTACACCCTGCTGGGCGTCGACACGCCGATCTGGGTGCTGATCGTGCTCGGCCTGCTGATGGGCACCGGCATGGCGCACGTCATGCCGCCGGTCACCGTCGCGATCATGGCCTCGCTGCCCCGCGAGAAGGCCGGCGCGGGCTCGGCCGTCAACAACACCTTCCGCCAGGTCGGCGGCTCGCTCGGCGTCGCCGTGCTCGGCGCGGTGCTCTCCACCGTCTACCGCGACGGCATGGCCGACACGCTCAACCAGCTGCCCGACGACCTGCGCGGCAAGGCCGGCGAGTCGCTGGAGGCCACCCTGGCCATCGCCGAGCGGATGGGCCCCAAGGGCGCCGCGCTGATCGGCCCGGCCGACGACGCCTTCGTCAGTGCCATGCACGTGGTGGCCTCGCTCTCCGCGGGCATCACGGTGGTCGGCGCGCTGATCGCCTGGTTCCTGCTGCCGCGCCGGTCGGCCGCCCCCGGCGGCCCGGCCGGGAAGGCCGCCGAGCAGCCCGACCAGAGCCGCAAGGCCGTGGCCGCGGACGCCTGACCCGCGATCGCACTGAGCGACAATGGCCCTGTCACCCGGGTGAACCCCCGGGCGGCAGGGCCGAGGTCCAGGACGGCGGCCGCCACCCGGCCCGGTCCACGGACCACCATCGGAACCCGGTCCACGGACCACCATCGGAAACGGAACGGCGCCCGTGCGCCACGCGGACAGCGAGGGAGTACAGCGGGGATGAAGACGGACACCCCGGCCGCCGGGGCCGGACAGCCCTGCGCCGCCGTACGCCGCGGCCGCCCGCGCAGCGAGGCCGCCGAGCAGGCCATCTTCGCCGCCGTCGAGGACCTGATGGCCGGCGGCACCGCGCTGTCCGAGCTCACCATCGAGGGCATCGCCGCCGCGGCCGGCGTCGGCAAGGCCACCATCTACCGGCGCTGGCCCAACAAGGAGGCCCTGCTGGTCGACGTGGTCAGCCGACTGGAAGTCCCGATGCCCGCGCCGACCGACGGCACCGCCCGGGACCACCTGATCGAGATGATCGACTACATGCGCCGGCGCGGCCTCGCCAAGCGCTCCCGCTGGGTGCTCAAGGCCGCCCTCGGCCAGATGCAGAGCCTGCCCGACCTGTACAGCGCGTACCGCGACCGGGTGATCAAGCCGCGCCGGGAGGCGGGGCTCGCCCTGATCCGCCGCGCCATGGACGAGGGCGTGCTGCGGACCGACCTCGACGTCGAGCTGCTCGGCGACATGCTGATGGGCCCGATCCTGTACCGCAGCATCCTCTGGGACGACTCCGACCTGGAGGACCCGGACCTGGCCCGCCGGATGGTCGACTCGCTGCTCGAAGGCCTGGCGCCGCACGCGGCCTCCGGCTCCCGCAGCTGAACGCGCTCCCGCGCCCCGGACCCCGCGCCCCGGTCCCGTACCCGCACCGACCTGCACCGACCTGTGTCCGACCTGCGCCCGGCGTGGCCTGGCTCACCAAACCGGGCCACGCCGGAACCCGCTCCGACGGCCCCGCGTCTGTCCCGGCATAGGCTGAGCCGGGTATCCGATCAAACCGGCACCAGTCCGGCACCCGCCCGTACCGCACGGGCCGGACACCGGACCGGCGACGGCACGAACAACGGGAGCCACGGATGACGCAGGCGGACAGGACCGACCGGAGCACGGCCGGCCCCTGGGGCGAGGCGGGCGCCCCGGCCCCTGCGGGCCGTCCCGGAGGATTCCTGGGCCTGCGGCACTGGGGCCGGGACGGCCGCGGCGCCACCACCTGGCGGCGCGGCCTGGTCGTCGCGGTGCTGGCCGTGCTCGCCGCCCTGCTGATGGCCCTCCACGCCGACGTCCCCAACAGCGCCGGCAACCTCGGCAGCCTGCTGGAGACCTTCCTGCCCTGGATCGGCCTGGCCGTCCCGGTGCTGCTGGTCCCCGCGCTGCTGCGCCGCTCCGCCACCGCGCTGATCGCGCTGCTGCTGCCCGTCGCGATCTGGCTCAACCTGTTCGGCGGCCTGCTCAGCGACAAGAGCGGCGGCACCGGCGACTGGACGGTGGTCAGCCACAACGTCGCCGCCGCCAACCCCGACGTGCCGGGCACCGTCCGCGGCCTGGTGGCCTCCGGCGCCCAGATCGTCGCCCTCCAGGAACTGGCCGGCAAGCCGCTGCGCGACTACGAGAGCGGGCTCGCCGAGGCGTACCCGTACCACGAGGTGGAGGGGACGGTCGGCCTCTGGTCGAAGTACCCGATCAGCGGAGTCTCGCCGGTGGACCTCAAGATGGGCTGGACCAGGGCGTTCCGGGCCCAGGTCGCCACCCCGCAGGGCCCGGTCGCGGTGTACGTCGCGCACCTGCCGTCGGTGCGGCTGAAGGCCGAGGGCGGCTTCACCGTCGACCAGCGGGACGTCAGCGCGCAGGCGCTCGGCGACGCGATCCAGGCCGAGCCGGTGAAGAAGGTCCTGCTGCTCGGCGACCTCAACGGCACCATGAACGACCGCAGCCTGGCGCCGGTCACCTCGCAGATGCGCTCGGCCCAGGGCGCCGCCGGGGACGGCTTCGGCTTCAGCTGGCCGGCGTCCTTCCCGATGGCCCGGATCGACCAGATCATGAGCAAGGGCGGCCTCGCGCCGGTCGACTCCCGCACCCTGCCCCGGGACGGCAGCGACCACCTCGCGGTGGCCGCCACCTACCGGTTCAATTAGGTCAGCCCCGCCGCCAGCGGTTGGTGATCGGCAGGCGGCGGTCCCGGCCGAAGTTCTTGACCGAGATCTTGGGGCCCGGCGGGTACTGCCGCCGCTTGTACTCGGCCGTGTCGACCAGCCGGACCACCCGGTCCACCACGGCCGGGTCGAAGCCGGCCGCGACGATCGCGTCCCGCCCCTCGTCGCCCTCGATGTAGCGGGCCAGCACGCTGTCCAGCAGGTCGTAGTCGGGCAGCGAGTCGCTGTCCTTCTGGTCCGGCCGCAGCTCGGCGGACGGCGGCTTGGAGATGGTGTTCTCCGGGATCGGCGGCACCTCGCCGCGCCGCCCGGCCTCCTCGTTGCGCCAGTGGGCCAGCCGGAAGACCAGCGACTTGTAGACGTCCTTGATCGGCCCGAACGCGCCCACCGAGTCGCCGTACAGGGTCGAGTAGCCGACGGCCAGCTCGCTCTTGTTGCCGGGCGCGAGCACGATGTGCCCCTCCTGGTTGGAGATCGCCATCAGCAGGGTGCCGCGCAGCCGGGACTGCAGGTTCTCCTCGGCCAGGCCGGTCAGCTCGGTCGCGCCCAGGTAGGCGTCGAACATCGGGGCGATGGAGACGGTGCGGTAGTGCAGCCCGGTCCGGCGGGCCAGCTCGGCCGCGTCGTCCCGGGAGTGCTGCGAGGAGTAGCGGCTGGGCATGGAGACGCAGTGCACGTTCTCGGCGCCGATCGCGTCCACCGCGATGGCGGCCACCAGCGCGGAGTCGATGCCGCCGGAGAGGCCGATCAGCACCGAACGGAAGCCGTTCTTGGTGACGTACGCCCGGGTGCCGGAGACCAGCGCGGCCCAGATCTCCGCCTCGTCGGACAGCCGCGGCGCCACCTCGGGGGCCGGGGTGTCCGCGGGCGCGGCCTGCGGCTCGCCGCCCAGGTCGGTGCGGACGAGGTGCAGCCCGTCGCTCAGCAGCAGGCCGTCGGTGTGGTCGTCGCCGGCGGCCGGCAGGTCGAGGTCCAGCACCAGCAGGTGCTCCTCGAACTGCGGGGAGCGGGCCAGCACCTCGCCGTCCGCGCCGACCACGATCGAGTCGCCGTCGAAGACCAGCTCGTCCTGGCCGCCGACCATGTTGACGTAGGCCAGCGGGCAGCCCGCCTCGGCGGCCCGGCGCCGGACCAGCTCCAGCCGCTGGTCGTCCTTGTTCCGCTCGTACGGCGAGCCGTTGACCACCAGCAGCAGCCCGGCCCCGGCCTCGCGGGCCGCGGTGACCCGGCCGCCGTCCTGCCAGATGTCCTCGCAGATGGCCAGCGCGACGTCCACTCCGTGCAGCCGCAGCACCGGCAGCTGCTCGCCCGGGACGAACCAGCGGTACTCGTCGAACACTCCGTAGTTGGGCAGGTGGTGCTTGGCGAAGCGGGTCACCACCTCGCCCCGGTGCAGCACGGCGGCGCAGTTCTGCGGGGAGCCGGCCGGGCGGCCGAACCTCGGCGAGGCGTGCTCGGAGCGCCCGAGGTAGCCGACCACCACCGGCACCTCGCCCAGCCCGTCGGCGGCCAGCCGCCCGGCCAGCTCGACCAGCGCGCCCCGGGACGCCTCGACGAAGGAACTGCGCAGGGCGAGGTCCTCGACGGGGTAGCCGGTCAGGGCCATCTCGGGGAAGGCGACCAACTGGGCGCCGGCCTCCACGGCCTGCCTGGTCCAGCGCACCACCTCATCGCTGTTGCGGGCGATGTCACCGACCCAGGGGTCGATCTGGCTCAGGGCGAGACGGAGATTGGGCATGCCCCCGAGTGTAATCGTCGAACTGACGCAATGTGCTGTCCGGGGGGTCGGACCAGGGTCCGGACTGCCGTCCCGCGCGGTGATCGGCCATGATGGGGGCAGTCGCGTCCGGGGGTCTTCCGGGCGTAACACGAGCGTAAAGAGCAGAGGTGAGACTGTCCCCATGGGCAAGCAGCAGCAGTTCGTGCTTCGGACGCTTGAGGAGCGTGACATCCGGTTCGTCCGGCTGTGGTTCACCGACGTGCTCGGGTTCCTGAAGTCGGTCGCGGTGGCTCCGGCCGAACTGGAGCAGGCCTTCGAGGAGGGCATCGGCTTCGACGGCTCGGCGATCGAGGGCTTCGCCCGGGTCTACGAGTCCGACATGATCGCCAAGCCGGACCCGACCACCTTCCAGATCCTGCCGTGGCGCTCGGAGACCCCCGGCACCGCCCGGATGTTCTGCGACATCCTGATGCCCGACGGCTCGCCGTCCTACGCCGACCCCCGGTTCGTGCTCAAGCGCACCCTGGAGAAGGCCTCCGCCCAGGGCTTCACCTTCTACACCCACCCCGAGATCGAGTTCTTCCTGCTGAAGAACCTGCCCGGCGACGGCACCCCGCCGATCCCCGCCGACCAGTCCGGCTACTTCGACCACACCCCGCGCGGGGTCGGCCACGACTTCCGCCGACAGGCCATCACCATGCTGGAGTCGATGGGCATCTCGGTGGAGTTCTCCCACCACGAGGGCGCCCCCGGCCAGCAGGAGATCGACCTGCGCTACGCCGACGCGCTGTCCACCGCCGACAACATCATGACCTTCCGTCTGGTCATGAAGGAGGTCGCGCTGGAGCAGGGCGTGCACGCCAGCTTCATGCCCAAGCCGTTCTCCGACCACCCCGGCTCGGGCATGCACACCCACCTGTCGCTGTTCGAGGGCGACCGCAACGCCTTCCACGAGACCGGCGCCGAGTACCAGCTCTCCAAGGTCGGCCGCTCCTTCATCGCCGGCCTGCTCAAGCACGCCGCCGAGACCGCCGCCGTCACCAACCAGTGGGTGAACTCCTACAAGCGGATCTGGGGCGGCTCCCAGCGCACCGCCGGGGCCGGCGGCGAGGCCCCGTCCTACATCTGCTGGGGCCACAACAACCGCTCGGCGCTGATCCGGGTGCCGATGTACAAGCCCGGCAAGCAGGGCTCCACCCGGATCGAGGTCCGCTCCCTGGATACTGGCTGCAACCCGTACCTCGCCTACGCCGTCACCCTCGCGGCCGGCCTCAAGGGCATCGAGGAGGGCTACGAGCTCCCGCCGGGCGCCGACGACGACGTCTGGGCGCTGACCGACTCCGAGCGCCGCGCCCTCGGGATCCAGCCGATGCCGCAGAACCTCGGCGAGGCGATCGACCTGATGCAGCGCAGCGAGCTCGTCGCCGAGACCCTCGGTGAGCACGTCTTCGACTTCTTCCTGCGCAACAAGCGGCAGGAGTGGGAGGAGTACCGCTCCGAGGTGACGCCGTTCGAGCTGCGCAAGAACCTCCAGGTGCTCTGAGCGCCTGAGCGGCTCAAACACCTTCGGGCCCGCTGTCGTTCGATCGGATGACAGCGGGCCGTCCGCTCGGGTGGATCGTTTCCCCAATGGCGGTATGTGAAGATCCTGTGACGGACGGTTGTGGTCCGATGGGCGTGCTCGTCCGTTCCGTCCCGAGAGGATCCCATGCCCTCCTCCGCTGTCAGCCGCGCCGCCGCGGCCCGCCTGCTCGCCCGCCGGACCGTCGTCGCGGGCGCCGCCCTCGCCGCCGTCGCGAGCCAGCTGCTGGCCACCCCGATCGCCGACGCCCGTGGCTCCGGCTCCGGCTCGTCGAACCCGCACCCGCGCGCCGAGACCATCTCCGAGAACCCGCTGCCGTTCACCACCCGCTTCCAGGGCGACTTCCACGGCTCCGTCACCAGGATCAGCAACTCGCTGATGACCTGTGACGAGACCAAGGCACCCCTCGACCCGGAGCAGCCGCCCTGCGAGGACGCCCGCAAGGGCCTCGGCAGCATGCCGATCAACAACAAGTACGAGATGAAGTACATCAACATCGACCCGGGCTCCATCGGCCCGCTCGGTGACCCGATCTACTCCGCCAGCTCCGCCGACCTCGGCCTGATCGACGGCTCCAAGGTCAAGTACGCCCGGCTGTACTGGGGCGGCACTCGCGGCATCGGCGACACCGTGCTGCCGGAGAACCAGATCGACGAGGTGTACCTCAAGGTCCCGGGCGAGAAGCAGTACCGGGACATCGCCAACGACCAGCCGTCCATCGGCTACATCACCACCGACGTGGAGAGCAGCTACCAGGCCTCCGCCGACATCACCGACCTGGTCAGGAACGCCGGCAACGGCACCTACACCGTCGCCAACATGGACTCGGTGGTGAAGCCGCACAGTTGGGGCGGCTGGACGATCGTCGTCGCGTACGAGAACGACTGCAAGCCGATGCGGCACATCCACCTGTGGGACGGCTTCCAGGTCGAGCTGCCGGACAGCCCGACGCGCCAGATCAAGCTCGCGGGGCTGCAGACGCCGCAGAGCGGTCAGCTCCACGGCAAGCTCGGCTGGGTGGTCTACGACGGCGACCTCAAGTGGACCGGCGACACCCTGTCGGTCAAGTCCACCAACGGGCCCGAGACGCTGTTCTCCGACATCAACCACGCGCCGAACGACGCCTTCAACTCCACCATCGAGGAGTTGACCCCGGAGGACCAGTTCGTCCGCAACCCGTACAACCGCAACAACTTCGGCTACGACTCCAACCGCTGGGACATCTCGCCGTACCTGCGCAACGGGGACACCGACCTCACCGCCACCTTCAACACCCAGAAGGACGGCTACGACATCGGCGTCTTCTACGCCTACGTCAACCTGGACGGCTCCACCGACGCCTGACCGGCCGCCGCCCGGCGCCGCTGCCGCCCCACCCGCACCGCGCGGGCCGGCAGCGGCGCCGCCGCGTTCCCGCCGGGCCGGCGCGGCGAGCCGCGCAGCAGCCGCTCGCACGGCCGCTCCACCCAGCGGTACAGGCCCGCCGCCACCGCCAGCGACCCCCCGGCCAGCAGCAGCCAGACCCCGAGCGCCGCCGCCCCGGGCGCCGGGCGGCCCAACTCGGCGAGCCAGCAGCGGATGCCGATCTCGTGCACCAGGTACCAGGCGTAGGACCACTCGCCGAGCCGCACCGCCGTCCGCCCGGCCAGCCCCCGTCCGGCTGGCCCCCGCCCGACCGGACCCTGTCCTCCTGGCAGCCGGGGCGCCGCACCGGCCGCGTCCCGCTGGGCCGCCGCCACCAGCAGCGCCGCGAACAGCGCTGCCGGCACCAGTTGGGAGGCGCTGTACGGGCCCCACCACAGCGCGTCCGGGACGGCCGCGTGCCAGGGCGCCAGCAGCAGGTGCCAGCCCGCCACCGCCCCGGCCGCCGCGCCGAGCCGCACCCGGGGGACCATCCCGTGCCGCACCGCCAGCCCGACCGCCACCCCGAGCACGAACTGCGGGGTACGGGCCAGCGGCAGGTAGTCCAGCAGCCAGCCGCGCATCGTCGGATCGGCCGGCAGCAGCGGGCCCGCCGCCCACAGCGCCGGGCCGAGCGCCGCGCACACCGCCGCCACCGGCAGCCAGGCCCGGCGGCGCGGCGCCAGCAACCGCAGCAGCAGCGGGAACAGCAGGTAGAACCAGGCCTCGGCGCCCAGCGACCAGGACGCCGGATTGCCGCCGTACACCGTCGCCTGCGCCCACGGATGCACCAGCAGCAGCGACCAGAGCGTGGCCGCCACCGGCAGCGCCGTGCCGATCGCGGCGTCCGCGCCCAGCGACAGCACGGTGCTCAGCACGTGCAGCGGCCAGATCCGGGCGAACCGGCGGCGGGCGAACGCCCCGGCGGGGACGGGCGAGCCGCCGTACGTCCAGGCCAGGACGAAACCGGACAGGACGAAGAAGAACGTCACCCCCGAACGCCCGTACCAGGCGAGCGGGTCGAGCACCGGCAGCCCGCCGACCTTGCGGGACAGGTGGTAGAGCACCACCAGCAGGGCCGCCCAGAAGCGCAGCCCGGTGAGCGAGGGCAGGCGGCTGGGCATCGGCGCTCCGGAACGGGATGGGACGGGGGTGGCACGGGATGGGGTGGGATGGGGTGGCACGGTCGGCGCGGGGAGAACGAGCGCGGCGGGCCCGAGGTCACGGACGGACGGCGCGGCGCGCGGCGGCGGGCCGTCCGGCGGTCGTGTCCGGCGCCGGGCCGTCAGGGCGCGTAACCTGCTGGGGCGGACGGATGGAGGGGCCATGGCGGTGGACGAACAGCGGGCCGGGAGCCGGGTCAGCCGGCCGGAGATCAGGCTGGTCAGGCGCGGGTTCACCGACCCGGCGCAGGCGGTGCGGCTGCTGGCGGGCCCCGGCCTGGAAGGCCTGGCCGACGACCCCGTGCTGCTGGACGCGCTCGGCGCCACCGCCGACCCCGACCTCGCCCTGCTCGGCCTGGCCCGGCTGCTGGAGGCCGCCGACCAGGCCGAACGGCACACCCTGCGCGACACCCTCACCACCTCCAAGCCGCTGCGCGACCGGCTGCTCGGCGTGCTCGGCGTCTCCACCGCGCTCGCCGACCACCTGGCCCGGCACCCGCACGACTGGCACATGCTGGTCACCTTCGAGCTGCGCGACATGCACCCCGGCCCGGAGGACTTCCGCCGCGCGCTCGCCGAGGGCGTCCGGCGCGGCCGGGAGGGCGGCCGCAGCCCGGCGGACGCGCTGCGCGTCGCCTACCGCCGCTGCCTGCTCGCCATCGCCGCCCGCGACCTCACCGGCACCACCGACCTCGCGCAGACCGCCGCCGAACTCGCCGACCTGGCCGGCGCCACCCTGCAGACCGCCCTGGACCTCGCCGCCGAGCAGGACCAGGACGCCGCCCGGGCCTGCCGGCTCGCCGTGATCGGCATGGGCAAGTGCGGCGGCCGCGAACTCAACTACGTCTCCGACGTGGACGTCATCTTCGTCGCCGAGCCGCGCGAGGGCGTGGACGAGCACGAGGCCGTCAAGGCCGCCACCCGGCTCGCCGCCGCCCTCACCCGGCTCTGCGCGGACACCACCGGCGAGGGCACCATCTGGCCGGTGGACGCCAACCTGCGCCCCGAGGGCCGCAACGGCCCGCTGGTGCGCACCCTGGCCAGCCACCTCGCCTACTACCAGCGCTGGGCCAAGACCTGGGAGTTCCAGGCGCTGCTCAAGGCCCGCCCGGTCGCCGGGGACGCCGAACTCGGCGCCGCCTACCTGGAGGCGCTGGCCCCGATGGTCTGGCAGGCCGCCGCCCGGGACAACTTCGTCACCGACGTGCAGCAGATGCGCCGCCGGGTCATCGACTCGATCCCCGCCACCGAACTGGACCGCCAGCTCAAGCTCGGCCCCGGCGGGCTGCGCGACGTCGAGTTCTCCGTCCAACTGCTCCAACTGGTGCACGGCCGCACCGATCCGGCGCTGCGCAGCGGCAACACCCTGGAGGCGCTGGCCGCGCTCTCCCGCGGCGGGTACGTCGGCCGGGCGGACGCCGTCTCGCTGGACACCGCCTACCGCTTCCTGCGCTCCCTGGAGCACCGGATCCAGCTCTACCGGCTGCGCCGCACCCACCTGATGCCCACCGGCGCGGAGGACCTGCGCCGGCTGGCCCGCTCGCTGGCCGCGCTGATCAACGACGACACCCGCTCCGACCCGGTGGCCGCGCTGCAGCGCGAGTGGAAGCGGCACGCGGTGGAGGTCCGGCGGCTGCACGAGAAGCTGTTCTACCGGCCGCTGCTCGACGCCGTCGCCGAACTGCCGCCGGGCGCGGCCGGGTTGACCCCGGACGCGGCCCGGGCCCGGCTGGAGGCGCTGGGCTACGCGGACCCGGCCGCCGCGCTGCGCCACCTCAGCGCGCTCGCCTCCGGGGTGAGCCGCAAGGCCGCGATCCAGCGCACCCTGCTGCCGGTGCTGCTCGGCTGGTTCGCCGACTCGGCCGATCCGGACGCCGGGCTGCTCAACTTCCGCCAGGTCTCCGACGCGCTCGGCCGCACGCCCTGGTACCTGCGGCTGCTGCGCGACGAGAGCGCCGCCGCCGAGCAGCTGGCCCGGGTGCTGTCGGCCGGCCGGCTCGCCCCCGACCTGCTGCTGCGCGCCCCCGAGGCGGTCGCCATGCTGGGCGACCCGCAGGGCCTGGCGCCGCGCGGCCGGGCCGCCCTGGAGCAGGAGATACTGGCCGCCGTCGGCCGGGCCGGATCCACCGCGGCGGCCGTCGCCGCCGCCCGCTCGGTGCGCCGCCGGGAGCTGTTCCGCACCGCCGCCGCGGACGTCCTCGGCCGCCTCGGCGAGGACCCGGCCGAGGCGCTGGACGCCGCGGGGGAGGCGCTGACCGCGCTGAACGCCGCCACCCTCCAGGGCGCGCTGCGCGCCTGCACGGCCGGCTGGGAGGCCGAGCACGGCGACCTGCCGACCCGGATCGCGGTGATCGCGATGGGCCGGTTCGGCGGCCACGAGCTGGGCTACGGCTCGGACGCCGACGTGCTCTTCGTCCACGAGCCGCTGCTCGGCTCGCTGGAGCAGGACGCCGCCCGGGCCGCCCAGGCGGTCTGCAACGAGCTGCGGACCCTGCTCGGCGCGCCGTCCACCGAGCCGCCGCTGCTGGTCGACGCCGACCTGCGGCCGGAGGGGCGCAGCGGCCCGCTGGTGCGCACCCTCGCCTCGTACGCGGCGTACTACCGGCGCTGGTCGCACGCCTGGGAGAGCCAGGCGCTGCTGCGCGCCGAGCCGGTGGCCGGGGACGAGGAGCTGGGCGCGCGGTTCCGGCAGCTGATCGACCCGCTGCGCTACCCGGGCGTCGGGGTGCCGGAGCGGGACCTGGTGGAGATCCGCCGGATCAAGGCGCGGATCGAGGCCGAGCGGCTGCCGCGCGGCGCCGACCCGACCACGCACACCAAGATCGGCCGCGGCGGGCTGGCCGACGTGGAGTGGACGGTGCAACTGTTCCAGCTCCAGCACGGGCACGAGCTGCCGGCCCTGCGCACCACCCGGACCAGGGCCGCGCTGGCGGCCGCCGCCGGGGCCGGGCTGGTCGGGCGGTCGGACGCGCAGGTGCTGGACGCGGCCTGGGTGCTGGCCTCCCGGGTGCGCTCGGCGGTGATGCTGGTGCGCGGCCGGCCCGGCGACAGCTTCCCCGGGGAGGCCCGGGAGCTGGCCGGGGTGGCCCGCTACCTCGGGTACGGCGCCGGGCACAGCGGCGAGCTGGTGGACGACTACCGGCGGACCACCCGGCGGGCCCGGGCGGTGGTGGAGCGGCTGTTCTACGGCGGCTGAGACCGGCGGCTGAGGCCCGGGGGCTGAGGCCGGCGTCGAGGCCCGCGGCTGAGGCCCGGGCACGCGAAAGGGGCCCCGGGTGGGGCCCCTTCGGTTCGTCCAGGTCCAGCAGCTCTACCGGCGGGCGCTGCTCACCGCGGGTTCGCTCCACTGCTCGGGGACGGTGATCGGCTCCTCCGCCGTCTCCCGGGCGGGCACCTGGGGCAGTTTGTAGACCCAGGAGCGGTACATCCAGCGGGCGGTGAGGAAGCCCAGGGCGAGGCAGAGCTCGCCGCCGACGGCGTCCATCCAGAAGTGGTTGGCGGTCGAGACGATCACCGTCAGGGTGGCCAGCGGGTAGAGCAGGCCGAGCACCCGGACCCACGTCCGGCGGGCCAGGTAGAAGATGGCCAGCCCGCACCACATCGACCAGCCGATGTGCATCGAGGGCATCGCCGCGTACTGGTTGGACACGTGCGCGGCGGGCCCGGAGGCCATCGAGCCCCAGGTGCCGTGGACCTTCACGGTGTCGATGAAGCCGCCGTCGGTCATCAGCCGGGGCGGGGCCAGCGGGAAGAAGTAGAAGCCGATCAGGGCGATCGCGGTGGTGGCGAACAGCACGGTGCGGGCGGCGACGTAGCGGCCGGGGTGGCGGCGGTAGAGCCAGACCAGCACGCCGATGGTCACGATGAAGTGCAGGGTCGCGTAGTAGTAGTTCATCCCGGTGATGAGCCACCCGACGCTGTCAACGGCGTGGTTGATCGAACGCTCGACGGCGATGCCCAGCGACTGCTCCAGGTCCCAGATCCAGCGGGTGTGCTTCTGGGCTATCGAGGCCTGTTCCGGGACGGCGTTGCGGATGATCGAGTAGATCCAGTAGCTGATCCCGATCAGGGCCAGTTCGAACCAGATCTTCGGCCGGGCCGGTGAGCGCCGTTGGTCGCGGATGCGGCCGCGCAGTGCGGCGATACGGGACTGGGTGGCGCGGGCGGCTCCGTCGGGCAGGCGTCCCGAGGAGGCCGGCCGTGCTCCGGAACCGTCACCGAGCGCCGCTTCGGCCCGCTGTGCGCGGCCGTGTTGGATCTTGGTCGGTTCCCCCATGGACGAGAAGTCTGCCAGACGTCCCGTCGCCGTCCGATCATCCCCTGGCAGTGGATTCTTCACCGGCTGTCCCCCTTGAGGGCTAGGGGGAGGCTCCCACCGGGGTAGGGGGTGAGGTCGGGTCTGGTGCTTACCGGTGGGACAGGCATGCGTCCCATTGTTACGCCGACCGCTCCAAGGGCGTAATCGGGGTGGCGGCAACGGTCCTGGCCTGGAGTTTCCCGGAAAGAAACCGTTTCTGCATCTTGCTGAAACATATTGCAGGCCGCTAGCTTCCAGGGAACTCGCTCACCCCTTCCCCTAAGGGAGACCCTCAGTGGCCGATGTCCGGCTCCGCCCCCGGCGGAGCACCCCCCGACGCAGACCCGGCCGCACGGCCGTCCTGCTGGCCGCCGCGTTGACCGCCGCCACCCTCGGCAGCGCCCCCGCGGCCCTCGCCGCCGCCCCGCCGCCCCCGCCCTCGGACGCCGCCCTGGCGGCCACCGCCGGGCGGCACGACCTCAGCCGCGAGCAGTTCTACTTCGTCCTGCCCGACCGCTTCGCCAACGGCGACCCCGCCAACGACACGGGGGGCATCACCGGCGGCCGGCTGGACCACGGCTTCGACCCGGCCGACAAGGGCTTCTACCACGGCGGCGACCTGGCCGGCCTGATCCAGCGGCTCGACTACATCCAGAACCTCGGCACCACCGCGATCTGGATGGCCCCGATCTTCAAGAACAAGCCGGTCCAGGGCAGCGGCGACCAGGCCTCGGCCGGCTACCACGGCTACTGGATCACCGACTTCACCCAGGTCGACCCGCACTTCGGCACCAACGACCAGCTCAAGGACCTGATAGCCAAGGCCCACGCCCGCGGCATCAAGGTCTTCTTCGACGTCATCACCAACCACACCGCCGACGTCATCGACGACGCCGAGCAGCAGCACGGCTACCGCTCCGTCGGCGCCTACCCGACCCTCGACGCCGACGGCAACCCCGTCGACGAGACCGCGATCGCCGACGCGGGCGCGCCCTGGCCGCGGCTCACCAAGGACTCCTTCCCCTACACCCCGGTCTTCCGCAAGCCCGCCGACGCCACGGCCAAGACCCCGTCCTGGCTCAACGACCCCGCGCTCTACCACAACCGCGGTGACTCGACCTTCGTCGGCGAGTCCGCCACCGAGGGCGACTTCAGCGGCCTGGACGACCTCGACACCCAGAACCCCCGGGTGGTGAAGGGCTTCGAGAAGGTCTACCAGCAGTGGGTCAAGGACGCCGGCGTGGACGGCTTCCGGATCGACACCGTCAAGCACGTCAACATGGCGTTCTGGCAGCAGTGGGCGCCCGCGCTCAAGGACTTCGCCGCCAAGCAGGGCAACAAGAAGTTCTTCATGTTCGGCGAGGTCTACTCCGGCGACCCGGCGATCACCTCGCCGTACGTCACCAAGGGCAAGCTCCAGGCCACCCTGGACTTCCCGTTCCAGGGCGCCGCCCGCGGCTACGTCTCCCAGGGCGGCTCGGCGAAGAACCTCGCCGACGTCTACGGCCAGGACTACCGCTACACCACCGCCGACACCGACGCGTACGAGCTGCCGACCTTCCTCGGCAACCACGACATGGGCCGGTTCGGCTCCTTCCTGCTCGCCGACAACCCGGGCGCCGACGAGGCCACCCTGCTGAAGAAGGACCGGCTCGGCACCGAGCTCCAGTTCCTCACCCGCGGCCAGCCCGTCGTCTACTACGGCGACGAACAGGGCTTCACCGGCGCGGGCGGCGACCAGGACGCCCGACAGGACATGTTCGCCTCCAAGACGCCCTCCTACAACGGCGACCGGGTGCTCGGCGGCCCCTCCGGCCCGGCCGACCGGTACGGGCAGGGCGGCGCGCTCTACCAGGACGTCGCCGCGCTGGCCAAGCTGCGCCGCGACAACCCGGCGCTCGCCGACGGCGCCCAGATCGAGCGCTACGCCGCCGACGGCGCGGGCGTGTACGCCTTCTCCCGGATCGACGCCGGGCAGCGGACCGAGTACCTGGTGGCGGTCAACAACGCCGCCGAGGCGAAGACCGTCACCCTGGACACCTTCTCCGCCGGGATGGGCTTCGACCGGATCTACCCGGCAACGGGCGGGAAGGCGACCTCCGGCGCCGACCGCAAGGTCACCGTGACCGTGCCGGCGCTCTCCTCGGTGGTGTTCAAGGCGGGCGCCGGGCTCGCCCCCACCACGGCGGCGCCGCAGCTCTCCGTGCAGCCGCCGGCCGACGGTTCGAGCGGCACCGTCACCGTCGGCGCCACGACCGGCGGCGGCTTCAACCGCGTCACCTTCGCCGCCCAGATCGGCACCGGGCCCTGGCAGACCCTGGGCACCGCCGACACGGGGAAGAACCTGGTCACCCAGGACCTGGGCGCCACCGCCCCCGGCACGGTCGTCCGCTACAAGGCCGTCGTCCAGGACTCCAGCGGCCGACTGCGCTCCGCCACCGCGAGCTTCACCACCGGCGCCCCCGCGCCCAAGCCGGTGCCCACCGCCGCCGCCCGCCCGTACGCCGTCGTGCACTACAACCGGCCGGACGGCGACTACGACGGCTGGAACCTCTACGCCTGGGGCGACCTCGCCGACGGCGAGGCCACCCCGTGGCCCGCCGGGCACGCCTTCACCGGCCGGGACGCGTACGGGGCCTTCGCCTACGTGAAGCTCAAGCCCGGCGCCTCGGACATCGGGTTCGTCGTCGAGAAGAACGGCGTCAAGGACGTCGACGCCGACCGCCACGTCGACGTCGGCGCCACCGGCGAGGTCTGGCTCCGGCAGGGCGACCCGGTCGTGCGCACCGCCGACCCGGGCCCGGTGAACACTCCGCCCGCCAACACCGCCGTCCTCCACTACAACCGGGCCGACGGCGACTACGACGGCTGGGGCCTGCACGACTGGACCGGCGCCGCCACCCCCACCGACTGGGGCAAGCCGCTGATGCCGGTGCGCCGCGACGCCTTCGGCGCCGTCTTCGAGGTGCCGCTGGCCCCCGGCGCGACCAGCCTCAGCTACATCCTGCACAAGGGCAACGACAAGGACCTGCCCACCGACCAGTCCCTGGACCTCGCCGTCGACGGCCGCGAGGTGTGGCTGCTCGGCGGCCGCGAGGGCCACCTGCTGCCGCAGAACGCCGCCGCCTCCGCGCAGGTGGACCTCGGCACCGCCAAGGCCCAGTGGATCGACGCCAGGACCGTCGTCGTCCCGGCGGCCTACGGCGCGGGCGACGCGGCCCTGGCCGGCGGCACCAGCGCCCAGCTGGTGTACGGCCCCGAGGGCGGCATCCGCGCCGACAAGGGTGTGCTGACCAAGCCCGGCCGGTGGATCCGACTCAACGCCGTCCAGGGCGGCCTGACCGCCGCGCAGAAGGCCGCGTTCCCGCACCTGGCGGGCTACCGGGCCTTCACCGTGGACGCCCGGGACACCGCCCGCGTCCCGGCCGCGCTGCGCAGCCAGCTGCTGTTCACCGAACACCTGCCCAGCGGCGCCGTGCTGGCCGCCACCGGCGTGCAGACCCCCGGCGTGCTGGACGACCTCTACGCGCGCCGCACCGGCCGGGTGGACTTCGGCCCGGCCTACTACAACGGCAAGGTGGCGCTGTCGGTGTGGGCGCCGACCGCGCAGGAGGTGTCCGTCCAGGTCTTCGACAGTGCGACCGGCGGCACCCCGAAGACGTTGCCGCTGAAGCTGGACGACGAGACCGGCGTCTGGGAAGTCGTCCGCGACAAGGGCGAGTTGGACGGCAAGTACTACCTGTACCAGGTGAAGGTCTGGGCGCCCTCCGTCCAGCAGGTGGTGGTCAACACCGTCACCGACCCGTACTCGGTCGCGCTGTCCACCGACTCCAGGCGCAGCCTGGTCGCCGACCTCGCCGCCAAGGAGCTCAAGCCCGCGGGCTGGGAGGAGCAGAACGTCCCCAAGCCCGTCCCGCCGGCGCAGCAGCAGATCCAGGAACTGCACGTCCGGGACTTCTCGGTGGAGGACACCACCGTCCCGGCCGCCGAGCGCGGCACCTACCTGGCGTTCACCGAGTCGCAGTCGGCCGGCATGCGGCACCTGCGGGAACTCGCCCAGGCCGGGGTGACCACCGTCCACCTGCTGCCGACCTTCGACATCGCCACCATCCGGGAGAACCGGGCCGACCAGAAGCTGCCGGCCTGCGACCTCAAGTCCCTGCCCCCGGACGGTCCGAAGCAGCAGGAGTGCGTGGCGGCCGTCGCGGCCGACGACGCGTACAACTGGGGCTACGACCCGTTGCACTACACCGTGCCGGAGGGGTCGTACGCCACGGAGACGAACGGGACGGCGCGCACCGTCGAATTCCGGCGGATGGTGCAGGCGATGCACGAGGCCGGGCTGCGGGTGGTGCTGGACGTGGTCTACAACCACACCGCCGCCGGCGGCCAGGCCGAGCACTCGGTGCTGGACAGGGTCGTCCCCGGCTACTACCAGCGGTTGGACGACAACGGCAAGGTCACCGCGGACAGTTGCTGCGCCGACACCGCGCCCGAGCACGCCATGATGAACCGGCTCGTGGTCGACTCGGTGACCACCTGGGCCCGCGAGTACAAGGTCGACGGCTTCCGCTTCGACCTGATGGGCCTGGACCCGAAGTCCACCATGCTGGACGTGCAGGCCGCGCTGCGGAAGATGACGCCCGCCTCGGACGGCATCGACGGGAAGAACGTCTTCCTCTACGGCGAGGGCTGGAACTTCGGCGTCGTCGCGAACAACGCCCGGTTCGAACAGGCCACCCAGCTCAACCTGGCCGGCACCGGCATCGCCACCTTCGACGACCGGCTCCGCGACGCCGCCCGCGGCGGCAACTTCATGCTGAACTCCGCCCCGCAGCAGGGCTTCGCCTCGGGCCTGTACACCGACCCCAACGGCTCGCCCGCCAACGGCACCCCGCAGGAGCAGAAGGACCGGCTGCTGCACCAGATGGACCAACTGAAGGTCGGACTGGCCGGCAACCTGGCCGGCTACTCCTTCACCGACAGCTCGGGCCGGGCCGTCACCGGCGCGCAGGTCGACTACAACGGCGCCCCGACCGGGTACGCGGCCAAGCCGGGCGAGGCGGTGGAGTACGTGGACGCCCACGACAACACCGACCTGTTCGACGCGCTCGCGTACAAGCTGCCGACCGGCACCGCGCCCGCCGACCGGGCCCGGATGCAGGCGCTCGGGCTCTCGCTCACCGCGCTCACCCAGGGCGCGGGCTTCGCCCAGGCCGGCAGCGACCTGCTGCGCTCCAAGTCGCTGGACGCCAACTCCTACGACTCGGGCGACTGGTTCAACGCCATCCACTGGGACGCGACGCAGGGCAACGGCTGGGGCCGGGGCCTGCCGCCGGCGGCCGACAACAAGGAGATGTGGCCGACCGCGCAGTCCCTGCTGGCGAACCCGCGGCTGACCGTGGGGGCGGCCGAGATCCGTGCGACCTCCGCGCAGTACCAGGAGTTCCTGCGGATCAAGCAGTCCTCGCCGCTGTTCTCGCTGCCCACCCTGGCCGCCGTCCAGCAGCGGCTGTCCTACCCGCTCTCCGGCACGCCCGGTGAGACGCCCGGGGTGATCACCCTGCACCTGGACGGCACCGGGCTGAAGGGCGCCGAGAAGGGCGTCACCGTGGTGTTCAACGCCACGCCCACCGCGCAGGCGCAGACCGTGGCGGCCCTGAAGGGGACGGGCCAGGCCCTGCACCCGGTCCAGGCGGGCGGCGCGGACGCGGTGGTGGAGCAGTCCGGCTTCGACGCCGCGACCGGCACCTTCACCGTGCCGGGCCGCACCGTGGCGGTGTTCGTCCAGGGCTGATCGACGATCTCCGGAACCCCCGGGTCCCGCACCGCCGTTGTGGCGGCGCGGGACCCGTTTCGTTTTGGCCGCCCGGTGGCCGGAAAGCACCGATGGCACGGCCGGAAGCGTGATGTGCCGCCCCCGCCCGGTGCCGTCGGCCGCCGGGTGGCGCGGGCGGGGGCCCTGAGCGCTGGTCAGTGACTTCCGGAAGTGATCGAACATTCCCCGGATCATGAAAACCGTGTTCATGAGTTCTCAAAGGGGTAACACAACTGATGAACAGTCATGCATACGGTTTCGGTAATGAATCGGCCATTCCGTGGCATGCATCTGTCATTGACGGCTCGTTTGCTGCCACGATTCCTGCGGCTGCAGACGAGGGGGCCCCACCCCCCGGTGCAGCCGACCAGATCAGGTGCAGCGCGTCCCAAACCTGCCACGACTTGTGAGCACCGCAACCGCACCCCCGTCGCACACCCCGGGCGGGGGCCCCCACTGCGCCGCAACCCTGCGGCCCAGGTTTCTCTCCACCGGTGCGAACCCGCGCCGGTCGGAAAAGGAGTCCGCATGTCCCGTTACGCTCACGCCCGGAAGGCCGCGGTTGTCATGGCCGCAACCACCGCGCTGCTGGTGACCGGCATACCGGTCATCGCGCAGGCCGCGACGCCCGACGCCCCGTCCGCCGTCGCCGCCCAGCAGTCGGACCGGGCCGCGCTGATCGCCTCCGCGAACCAGCAGTCCGCGTCCTTCGCCCAGGCCCTGGGCCTGAGCGGCCAGGAGAAGCTGGTCACCAAGGACGTCGTCCTGGACACCAACGGCGGCCGCCACCTGCGCTACGAGCGCACCTACGCCGGACTCCCGGTGCTCGGCGGCGACCTGATCGTCCACCAGGACGCCGCGGGCGCCACCAAGAGCGTGACCAAGGCCAGCGAGGCCAACCTCAGCGGCGTCAGCACCACGCCGGCCCAGGCCGCGCCGAAGGCCCAGGCCGCCGCGCTCGCCGCCGAGCAGGGCGCCGCCGTCGACACCGCGCCGCGCCTGGTCGTCTGGGCCGCCGACGGCACCCCGAAGCTCGCCTGGGAGACCGTCGTCTCCGGCCGCGAGTCCGACGGCACCCCGAGCAAGCTGCACGTGGTCACCGACGCCGCGACCGGCGACGTGCTCAGCAAGGCCGACGGCATCAAGCGCGGCTCCGGCAACGGCGTGTTCGTCGGCAACGTGCCGCTGACCACCACCCAGAGCGGCTCGACGTACTCGCTGAAGGACGCCACCCGCGGCGGCCAGTACACCACCGACATGAAGAACGGCACCTCCGGCAACGGCACGCTGTTCAGCAAGTCGAGCGACACCTGGGGCAACGGCCAGGCCAGCAACCGCGAGTCCGCCGCCGTGGACGCCCAGTTCGGCGCGGCCGCCACCTGGGACTTCTACAAGAACACCTTCGGCCGCAACGGCATCCGCAACGACGGCGTCGGCGCCATGAGCCGGGCCCACTACGACACCGGCTACGTCAACGCGTTCTGGGACGACAGCTGCTTCTGCATGACGTACGGCGACGGCTCGGGCGACACCCACCCGCTGACCGAACTCGACGTCTCCGGCCACGAGATGAGCCACGGCGTCACCTCGGCCACCGCCAACCTGAACTACTCGGGCGAGTCCGGCGGCCTCAACGAGGCCACCTCGGACATCTTCGGCTCGATGGTCGAGTTCTACGCCAACCTGCCCGCCGACAACCCGGACTACCTGATCGGCGAGCTGATCGACATCAACGGCAACGGCACGCCGCTGCGCTACATGGACAAGCCCTCCAAGGACGGCACCTCCGCCGACTCCTGGTACTCGGGCGTCGGCAACCTGGACGTGCACTACTCGTCCGGTGTCGCCAACCACTTCTTCTACCTGCTGGCCGAGGGCAGCGGCGCCAAGGTGATCAACGGCGTCAGCTACAACAGCCCGACGGTCAACAACATCACCGTCGGCGGCATCGGCCGGGACAAGGCCCAGCAGGTCTGGTACAAGGCGCTGACCGCGTACATGACCTCCACCACCAACTACGCCGCCGCCCGCACCGCGACCCTGAACGCGGCCACCGACCTGTACGGCGCGAACAGCGCCGAGTACAACGCGGTCGCCACGGCCTGGGCCGCCGTCAACGTCGGCTCGCTGCCCAACCCCGGCGGCATCACCGTCACCAGCCCGGGCAACCAGTCCACCGCGGTCGGCGGTGCGGTGAACCTCCAGATCAAGGCCTCCGGTGGTACCGCGCCGCTGTCGTACAGTGCGACGGGTCTGCCGGCCGGGCTGGCGATCAACGCCTCCACCGGCGCGATCACCGGTACCGCCACCACGGCGGGCTCGTCGAACGTGACGGTGACGGTGAAGGACTCGGCGGGCAAGTCCGGTACCGCGAGCTTCACGTGGACGGTGACCGGTGGCGGTGGCGGTACCTGCACGCCGGCGCAGCTGCTGGGCAACGCGGGCTTCGAGACGGGTTCGGCGGCGCCGTGGACGACCAGCTCCGGTGTGGTGGACAACAGCTCCTCGCAGGCTGCGCACGGTGGTTCGTGGAAGTCGTGGCTGAACGGCTACGGTTCCTCGCACACCGACACGCTGGCGCAGACGGTGACGATCCCGGCGGGCTGCAAGGCGACGCTGAGCTTCTGGCTGCACATCGACACCGCTGAGTCGGGCAGCACCGCGTACGACAAGCTGGCCGTGTCGGTGAACGGCACCACGCTGAAGACGTACTCCAACGCGGACGCCGCGGCGGGCTACCAGCAGCGGACCTTCGACCTCTCGTCCTACGCGGGCCAGACGGTCACCCTGAAGTTCACCGGCACCGAGGACGCCTCGCTGCAGACGAGCTTCGTGATCGACGACACCTCCATCCAGACCGGCTGAGTCCGGACCGGGCCCCCGCGGGCCCGGTGAACCAGGACAGGTGAGGGGCCCGGCGGCTACGGCTGCCGGGCCCTTGTCGTGCGTCCGGGCCCAGGCGGTGCAGAAACGTTTATCCCAGGCCCTTGACGCTCTCTCCCGGCGGCCCTAGGTTCAGCGCTGCAAGTTTCCGGCAAGTTACAGAAACTTCCTGCATAGCTCTTCCTGCACAGCTCATCCCCGGCTGCCCCCACCCCAGCCACCCCCAGGAGACGACGTGGTCACCACCGCCCCCACCCGCCGGACCGCCCGCGCGGCCGGCGCCCTCGCCGCCTCGGCGGCCCTGGCGCTCTCGCTCGCCACCTCCCTCGGCGCCCCCGCCGCCCAGGCCGCCCCACCCGCCGACAACGGCAAGGACGTCACCGCCACCCTCTTCGAGTGGCGCTTCGACTCCGTCGCCCAGGCCTGCACCTCGACGCTCGGCCCGAAGGGCTACGGCTTCGTCGAGGTCTCGCCGCCCCAGGAGCACATCCAGGGCCCGCAGTGGTGGACCTCCTACCAGCCCGTCAGCTACCGGATCGCCGGGCGGCTCGGCGACCGGACGTCCTTCAAGAACATGGTCGACACCTGCCACGCCGCCGGGGTCAAGGTCATCGCCGACGCCGTCGTCAACCACATGACGGCCGGCTCCGGCACCGGCACCGGCGGCACCGCGTACACCAAGTACACCTACCCCGGCACCTACCAGGACCAGGACTTCCACTCCTGCCGCCAGCCGATCACCAACTACCAGGACCGCTCCAACGTGCAGAACTGCGAGCTGGTCAACCTCGCGGACCTCGACACCGGCAGCGCGTACGTCCAGCAGACCATCGCCCGCTACCTGGACGACCTGGGCTCCCTCGGCGTCGACGGCTACCGGATCGACGCCGCCAAGCACATCGCCGCCGGCGACCTCGCCGCGATCAAGGCGAAGACGGCCAACCCCAAGGCCTACTGGGTGCAGGAGGTCATCTACGGCGCCGGCGAACCGGTCCAGCCCAGCGAGTACACCGGCACCGGCGACGTCGACGAGTTCCGCGTCGGCACCGACCTCAAGCGGATGTTCACCAGCGACAAGCTCGCCAACCTGTCCGGCTGGGGCGCCTCCTGGGGGTACCTGCCGAGCGGGCAGGCGCGCTCCTTCATCGACAACTGGGACACCGAGCGCAACGGCTCCACCCTCAACTACACCTACGGCAACACCTACACGCTGGCCAACGTCTTCCTGCTCGCCTCGCCGTACGGCGCGCCCAACGTCTACTCCGGCTACGCCTTCACCAACAACGACGACGGCCCGCCCAACGGCGGCACCGTCAACGCCTGCTACCAGGACGGCTGGAACTGCACCCACGCCTGGCGGCAGATCGCCAACATGGTCGGCTTCCGCAACGCCGTCGCGGGCACCGGCGTGACCAACTGGTGGTCCAACGGCAACAACGCGATCGCCTTCGGCCGCGGCAACAAGGGCTACGTCGCGCTCAACCACGAGAGCGGCCCGATCGCCCGGACCTTCCAGACCGGGCTCGCGGCCGGCACCTACTGCGACATCCAGCACGGCGACCCGCAGCCGGGCGGCGGCTGCACCGGCCCGACCTACCAGGTGGGCGCCAACGGGCAGTTCACCGCGACGGTCGGCGCGGGCGACGCGATCGCGCTGTACGTCCCGGGCGGGGCGGCCAGCACCTCCGGCGCCTCGTTCAACGTCAACGCGACCACCGTCAACGGCCAGAACGTCTACGTGGTCGGCGACGTCGCCGCGCTCGGCGGCTGGGACCCGGCCAAGGCGCTGCCGCTCTCCTCGGCCGGCTACCCGGTCTGGTCGCTGTCGCTCGCGCTGCCGGCCGGCACGGCCTTCCAGTACAAGTACGTCCGCAAGGACGCGAGCGGCGCGGTGACCTGGGAGTCCGGGGCCAACCGGACGGCGACCGCGCCGGCCTCGGGCCTGGTCACCCTGAACGACACCTGGCGGCCGTAGGCCCTGTCCGGCCACCCTCGGGCCGCCCCTGGACCCCCGTCAGCCTGGCCTGACGGGGGTCCCTCGTGCGGGTGGCCGTGCAGGTTCAAACCTCGGCCGGCGAGGCGGCGCTGACACGATCGCGGGATGAGAACCACCCCCCTCGTCCTCTCCGCTACCGCTACTCGCACGACGAGTGATCACCACGGGATCTAACTCCCGGCCCTGGAAGCGGGGTTGGGTTAGGGTGGGGACATGGTTGCGAACTGCAAGGAAGAAGTGGCCGTGAACGAACCGGAGTTCGTCAGCGCTCCCGCCCTGATTCTTCAGTCCCTCGCCGCCGACCCCGACCGACGGGCCATCACCACCGCCGACGGCATCGAACTCACCGCGGGTGACTTCGCCGCCGCCACCTACCGCCTCGCCCACGAGCTCATCGCCCGGGGCGTGGTGCGCGGCGACACCGTGACCCTGCTCGCGGGCAACACCGCCGAGGCGCTGAGCGGCCGTTACGCGGCAGGCCTCGCGGGTGCGCGGGTGGTGAACCTCTACGACGGCATGAGCGCCTCGACCCTGGCCGAGATCGCGACGAGCGTCGACACCGCCGTCCTGCTCGTCGACGCCGAACGGTACCCGGCGGCCGCCGAGTTGCTGCCCCTGATCGACGTGCCGACCGTCCTTTGTCTCGGCCCCGGACCGGCGGCCATCGGCGAGGACGTGATCGCCGCCGCCGCCCACCGGCCCGCCGAGCCGCCGGCCGTCCGGGTCGGCCCGGACGACGACTGGGGCATCCGGCACACCGGCGGGACCACCGGAATCCCGAAGGGCATCCGCAGCCTGCACGGCGCCTACCGGAAGGTCTTCGACACCCCCGGCCGCATGGAGAGCGACACACCCCGCTTCCTCGCCGCCACCTCGCTCGCCCACCTCGCCGGGCTCTTCTCCGACCTGACGCTCCACCACGGCGGCACGGTGGTCCTCCAGCGGTCCTTCGACCCCGGCGCGGTGCTGGCCGCGATCGAGCGCGAGCGCATCACCGACCTGTGGGTGCTGCCGCCGCTGCTCTACCAGCTGCTCGACCACCCGGCGATCGGCCGCACCGACCTGTCCAGCCTGCGCCGGGTCTCGTACGGCGGCTGCGCGGCCTCGCCCACCCGGGTGCGCGAGGCGCTCAAGGTGTTCGGGCCGGTCCTGTGGAGCGGCTACGGGCAGTCGGAGGCGCAGAACATCTGCATGCTCGCCCCGCACGAGCACGACCGGGTCGGGCACGGCGGCCAGATCGCGGTCGGCCGACCCCTCCCGGGCATCGAGGTGGCGATCCGGTCCGCCGACGGCGCCGAGCTGCCGACGGGGGAGCAGGGCGAGATCCACGTCCGCTCGGACACCGTCATGGCCGGGTACTGGAAGCGGCCCGACCTGACCGCCGAGGTGCTGCGCGACGGTTGGCTGAACACCGGCGACATCGGCTACTTCGACGCGGACGGCTACCTCTACCTGGCCGACCGGCTCAAGGGCAAGATCATCGTGGTCGGCGGGCACGTCTACCCGTCCGAGGTCGAGGACCTGCTGCTCACCCACCCGGCGATCGCGCAGTGCGCGGTCTTCGGGGTGCGCGACGCGCAGGAGGCGGAGCACGTCCACGTCGCCGTCGTCGCCGCGTCGGGGCAGCGGCCGGACCTGGAGGAGGTCCGCGCGTTCGTCACGGCCCACAAGGGGCGGATCTACGCGCCGGAGGCCCTGCACGTCGTGGCCGCGATCCCGCTGACGTCTGTCGGCAAGCCGGACAAGAAGCGGCTGCGCGAGTCCGTGACGGGCTGACGGCGGGAGGCCGACGGCAGGCTCTAACCTCGTCCGACGTACGGCATGGCGGTCGCCATCACGGTGGCGAACTGCACGTTGGCCTCCAGCGGCAGTTCGGCCATGTGCCGGACGGTGCGGGCCACGTCGGCCACGTCCATGGTCGGCTCGACCGCGAGCCGCCCGTCCGCCTGCCGCACCCCGGTGCTCATCGCGGCGGTCATGTCGGTCGCCGCGTTGCCGATGTCGATCTGCCCGCAGGCGATCCGGTACGGGCGGCCGTCCAGCGACAGCGACTTGGTCAGCCCGGTGACGGCGTGCTTGGTCGCGGTGTAGGCGATCGAGTGCGGGCGCGGGACGTGCGCCGAGATCGAGCCGTTGTTGACGATCCGGCCGCCCTGCGGGTCCTGCGCCTTCATCTGCCGGAACGCGGCCCGGGCGCAGAGGAACGCCCCGGTCAGGTTGAGGTCGACCACCGCCCGCCAGGCCTCGACCTCCAGATCCTCCACCGGCACGGCCGCGCCGAAGGTGCCGGCGTTGTTGAACAGCAGGTCCACCCGGCCGAAGCGCTCGACGGCTGCGGCGAACAGCGCGTCCACCGCCGCCGGGTCGGTGACGTCGGTCGGCACCACCGCGGTCGGCGTGCCGCCCAGGCGGGCGGTCTCCCGCAGCGGCTCGGCCCGCCGGCCGGCCAGCACCAGCCGCCAGCCGGCCGCGGCCAGTTCGACCGCCACGGCCCGGCCCACTCCGCTCCCGGCTCCGGTGACGACGGCGATCTGCTGGGGCATGGCGTTCTCCTGGGTCTGCTCGGGTCGGTTCGGCTTCGGCTTCGGCTGGGCGCGGGTCGGTTGGGGCGTGAGCCGATCGTTGCGGATGCGGGGGCCGCCGTCACTGGTCGAAGGCCCCAAAATTCGCACCCCCGGACAGGCCGCGGACCGTGCTCCCCGCCGTCCGGCCCCCGTCGTTCGGGGGGAGTGGTGAAGGCCTTTACCTGATCGCGAACAAACATTGGATTTCCGGTGGCCACCGCGCAACCGGGCCACCCCGGTCCACGTCATAAGATCGCAGGAAGGCGCGCCACCGCGAGGGAGGACGCGCCGCCACCCCGGGGACCGCACCAGCGCCGCGCCCCCGGTCTGTCCGGCCCCACCGGGGGGCCACAGCCCGGTCAGACGGACCGGGCGTGTCATCGGTCGGAGAGTCCTCACCGTGCTTAGGCAGTCGTCCCGTTCCCGCGCCGTCCTGACCGGCGCCGCCGTGCTCGCCCTGGCCGCCTCGCTCGCGGCCTGCGGGAGTTCCGGCGGCGGGAAGGGGGACGGCGGCAAGGCGGCCGGCACCCCGGGTGCGACCGGTACCGCTGCCACGGGCGGCTCGCCCAGCGCGGGTGGCGGCGGTACGCCCGCGCCCACCACCGCGGAGCCCGCGGCCGCCACCGGGAAGGTGCTGATGCCCACCGGTCCGGCCGCAAACCTGAGCAAGGCCCGGGACACGTCCGCCGGTCCGATCATGATGACCACGGTGACCGGCGCGAAGTCCGGCGTCTCCGGCAAGGTCTGGGTCTGGCTGCCGCCCGAGTACAACGACCCCAAGTTCGCCAAGACCGGCTTCCCGGTGCTCACCCTCTTCGCGGGCGGCCAGAGCAACGGCTACAACACCTGGACCGACAACCAGCTGCCGATCCAGGAGGAGAACGAGCAGCTGGTCAAGGCGGGCAAGTCCCACCCGTTCATCATGATCATGCCGGTGCAGAACTTCAACAGCGACGAGCACAACGCGCTGGACTGCTCCGACATCCCGGGCCAGCCCAAGATGGGCACCTGGATGTCCCAGGACCTCCCGGACTTCGTCCGCGCCAACTTCCGCACCGTGAAGGGCCGCGACGGCTGGGGTGTGATGGGCGCCTCCACCGGCGGCTTCTGCAGCGCCAAGCTCGCCCTCCAGCACCCGGACGTCTACAAGGCCGCCGTCCCGATCGACGGCTACTACGTTCCCGACTCGGGGCTGTGGAAGGGCCACGACGCCGAGCGGCAGGCCAACAACCCCGACGTGCTGGTCGCCCAGGGCAAGGCCGACGTGAAGATGCTGGTCACCGCGGGCGGCGCCAACCCGTACGAGACCAAGCTGGTCAAGGGCTGGGTCGCCAAGGCCGCCCCGCCGGTGTCGCTGGAGTACTACGAGCAGCCCGGCGGCAAGCACCTGACCTCGGACTTCAAGAAGATGATCCCGGACACGCTGCAGTGGCTCACCAAGAACCTGGCGGGCCCGGAGGCCGACTGATCCCAGCGGCGCGACGACCCGTACGGCCGTCTGTACAGCGACCCGCACGACGACCCGCACGCCGTGGGCCCGGGGCACCCAGGTGCCTGTCTCT